>CAYVDZ010001219.1:0-1732 GCA_964450575.1 uncultured Opitutus sp. | reverse complement strand
CCCGGGAGAGATCCTACTGCTGACTTTCACCAACAAGGCGGCGAAGGAAATGCTGCATCGAGTGCACGAACTTACGGGCATTGAACCCACGCGTTTTTGGGGCGGCACGTTTCACAGCATCGGCCATCGCGCGTTGCGCATGCACGGTGAGGCGATCGGCCTCCCGCGCTCCTTCACCATCCTCGACGCCGAAGAGTCGGAGGGCGTGCTCCGCGACGCGGTCGAGCAAGCTGACAAAACGTTCTTCAAAGACAAAACGCATCCGCGGCCGGGTCCGTTGCACTCCATCCTTTCGATGGCACGCAATACCCAGCTCTCGCTCGACGAAACGATCAAACGCTTTTTCCCGCAGCACGAAGGGATCATCGAGCGCGTGCCGCTGTTCGCCCGAAAATACGCGGAGAAGAAAAGTGAAGCGCGGGTCTTCGACTACGACGACCTGCTCGAACACTGGCTCGATCTGCTGAAGCGCTCGCCGGAAACCGCGGCCTACTATGCGCACCGTTTTCGTCACGTGCTGGTCGACGAATATCAGGACACCAACGTGCTGCAGTCGCAGATCGTCGACCTCATCGGCGCGCATCACCGCGTGATGGCGGTGGGCGACGACGCGCAGTGCATCTACACGTGGCGCGGCGCCAACGTCGAAAACATCCTCACGTTTCCCGACCGTCACCCCGGCACGGTCATTCACCGCATCGAAACGAACTACCGGTCCACGCCGCAGATTCTCGCGCTGGCCAACGGCGTGTTGCTCGCGCAGCCCAAGGGGCGGGCCTTCGAAAAGGAACTTCGGCCGCACCGCGCAAATTCCGAGAAGCCGTACCTTGTCCAAGCGATGGATGGACGCGAGCAAGCGCAGTTCATCGTTCAACGCATCCGCGGTTTGGTCGATGAAGGTTGCTCGCTCAGCGACATCGCCATCCTCTACCGCGCCCACTTCCAGGCGCTCGATCTCCAGCTCGAACTCGCACGGTTGCAGATCCCCTATCAGATCACCAGCGGGGTGCGCTTCTTCGAGCAGGCGCACATCCGGGATCTGGTGGCCCTGCTGCGTTTCGTCTACAATCCGAGCGACACCGCAGCGTGGAATCGGATCGCGATTCTGCTGCCGAAAGTCGGGGATAAAAACGCGAGTAAACTGCACGCGGCCGCGCTCGATCACGCGCGCTTGATGCAGCAGGACTTCATGGACGCGCTCGGGACCGACGACGTCGCCTCGCGCGTGCCGAAGGATGCCAGGGAAGAATGGCCGCGCTTCGTCGCTTCGCTCCAACAAGTGAAGGACATGATGCGCACCATGAAGCCTCACAACGCCGTCGAGATCGCGATTGACGGCTGGTACGGCGATTACCTGAAGGGCGCGTACGCCGACTACATCGACCGCCTCGAGGAATTAAAAGCGCTCATCGGTTTCGCCAGCCGTTTTGAGGAGATGCAGGATCTCCTCGCGCAGATCGTGCTCCTCAACGGCGAGACCAGCGACAAGCAGGTCGATCCCAACGAGGAAGCCATCAAGCTCACCACCGTCCACCAAGCCAAGGGCCTCGAGTACGACGTGGTATTTTTGATCGGCGCCGCCGACGGCCAATTTCCCGGCCGCCGCGCGATCGAGAGCGGAGACGTCGAGGAAGAACGCAGGCTCTTCTACGTCGCCGTCACCCGGGCGCGCGACGAGCTGTATCTCTGTTTTCCAAAAGTGAACACGAAGGGCGGCCCGGCAATGCTACTT
>CAYVDZ010001218.1:0-1737 GCA_964450575.1 uncultured Opitutus sp. | reverse complement strand
GGCCGACGAAGGTCTCCTCGGCCAGCGCGAGCCGGCGCCCCTTGAGATGCGCCACGCCCCAATGCCGCCGCAGTTTCCGCGGTCCAAGCGGCAAGGATACGAGCGAACCACTCTCGAGTTCCTGACGCGCAATCCAGGGAGCCAGCACTCCGGGACCGATCCCGATCTTCACGAGCTCCTTGATCGCCTCCATGCTCCCAAGCTCGATGAAATTGCTCAGCGTGATCTTTTCCTCACGAAAATACTCACTCACCAACCGGAACGTGTGACTCGTCTTATTATAGAGCACCAAGGTCTCGGCTTCGATCGACTCCCGCGGCGCGGCCCCTTCCTTGGCCCAGGGATGCAGCGGCGAAACCACGAAGCGGAGTTCGTCCTGAAAGAGCGGCACAAAGGTGAACTCACTCAAACCTTGCGCCGGCGGCTCGAGCACGAGCGCCAGATCGATCTGTCCGCTCCGCAGCAATTCCAGCTGATGCCCGTGATCACCCGGCTCGATGCGGATCACACACTTGGGATAACTCTGACGAAACTCGCGCAACACCGTCGGCAGGATGTGCTGGCAGGCCGTCGTACTCGCACCCACCCGCAGCCGGCCGTGACCCCACTTCGTCAGCGTATCCAATCCCGCCCGCGCCGCCTCCATCTCGCGGAGAATTTTTTCGGTGTGCCGCAAGAATTGTTCACCCGCCTGCGTCAGCAGCACCCGCCGCCCAACGCGATCGAGTAATCGACACCCGACATCGTCTTCCAGTGACTTGATCGCGTGACTCACGGCGGACTGCGTCAGAAACAAGTCCTTGGCCGCAAGCGTAAAGCTGCCGCGCCGGGCAAGGGCGGCAAAAGCGTGCAGCTGTCGGCTATCGAGAGTCGGCTTCATGGATGAGAGCGCTTCATTCGTTCAATGAATTGTTTGAACAGCAGTAATTGCGCCATCCCCGGACGTGGCACAGCTCGGGCTAACAAACGGGTGAATCCTTATGATGCCCGCCTCCACCCCTCCCGTCCGATCGAAACCCCTTCGCCTCGGATTTCTCGCGCTAACGGATGCCGCGCCTTTTGTTGTTGCCCACGAACTTGGCCATTTTGCCCAAAACGGCTTGCGCGTTGAACTCCGCCGAGAAATCGGCTGGGCCACGATTCGGGAAAAAATCATCTACGGCGAACTCGACGCGGCTCCCGCCCCCGCTCCGATGGTCTGGTCCGCGCAACTCGGCCTCGGCTGCCCGGCCACCGAGGTGCTGACCGCATTGGTCATCAACCGCCATGGGAATGCGCTCACGCTTTCCCGCGCGCTCTGGGACGCCGGGGTTCGCGACGCCTTGTCGCTCCGCGATTTGGCCCGCACCCGCCGTAACCGCCAGCTGCTGACGTTTGGTGTGGTATTTCCTTTCTCATCCCATCACCTCCTGCTGCGCGACTGGCTGCGCACCGCCGGGCTCGAGCCTGACCGCGATGTCCGCATCGTTATAGTTCCACCCGCGCAGATGTTCCGCAACCTGGCGGCCGGCACCATTGATGGTTTCTGCGCCGGCGAACCGTGGAACAGTCTCGCCGTTAGAGAAGGCGCCGGATGGTGCCCGACATGGAGCGCAGCCCAGCAACCCGGCCATTTTGAGAAAGTCCTGCTCGTCACGCGCCGCTTCGCGGAGGGGCGGTTCGGCGAACATGCCTCGCTAATCCGCGCTTTGACCGCCGCAGCGGCATGGTGCGATGAACCGGGCAATCGTCCCCGCC
>CAYVDZ010001217.1:0-1750 GCA_964450575.1 uncultured Opitutus sp. | reverse complement strand
GATCGAGATCGGCTTCGGTGAGTGCGGACGGTTTCTCCGCATAAACATGGCGCCCCGCTTCGAGGCAGCGAATCGCATCGCGCACCTGATCCGCGCGTCGCGGGGAGCAGAGCGAAACCAGTTCTACCGCGGAATCGCCGAGCAGCTCGTCGAGCGAGGCATAACGCTTCACGTTTTCTGACGGTGGATTCTGGCGAAGACCGGCCACGGCCACGAGCGAAGCGTGTGGATGGTCGACGAATTTCGCGGGCCGAATCTGATGGCCGTTGGAGCCATACAGCCCAACACCTATTTTCTTCGCGACCGCAGCAGTGCTCGATTGAGCGAGCAAGGCGACCGGGGCAAACAGCACGATGATCAGCGCAAGAGTGAGTTTCATGAAGTAAGTGAATTCGCAAGTAGGTGCGGTCCGGGAAAGCGAGGGCCGTTCCGTCAAGTCATCACTGGTAGGAAACCTTCATCCGAGTGCCGAGCTTTTTGCATCTGACGGGACTTTGCTGGAACAGTTGCTGATCAGGAAATGACCAACTTGACTATTTCCATAGTCATTTCACGTTTTACCCATGGGCACCCCTCAACTTTCAGTCTCCGAGTTCAAGACTCATTGCACTGCCCTCCTCCGCGAGTTGGACACCCATCCCCAACGCATCGAGGTCACCAACCGCGGACGTGTAATCGCGGTAGTTGCGCCACCCGTGGCGGACCGCGCGGCGGACCCCGCCGCCTGGCTCGGCTCCTTGCGCGGCTCCGTCTTACGCTACGAAGCGCCATTCGCTCCGGCCGCAGCCGCCTCGGAGTGGGACGCCCTTCGCGCCTGATCCGCCGCGGTGCGCTACCTGCTTGATACCCACGCGCGCATCTGGGCGCTCGACTCCCCTGAGCGCCTGCCCTCCGCCGTTCATGCGATCCGCGCCTACCCGCACCTGCGCACCCTTTGGGATTAGAAGATGCCGCCGATGCTACCGGAAACTCGTCCTTTGATCATCGAGGCGAGCTGTGTCCCCGCTCGCGCTGCTCGCGAAGCAGCGCGGATAGGCGCTGCACAACGTCGGGATGAAGTGCCGCGACATTGCGGGTTTCTCCGGGATCGTCGGCGAGATTAAAGAGCTGCGGCTTGTAGTGTTCGGTTTTCGGACCTTCGGCAACTTTCTTCTTTTTTCCCGGCGGCGTCGCTGCGATGCCTTCCACCCATTTCCACGCGCCGCTACGAATCGCATAAACACCATTCGCGCTCTGGAGAATCAGGTCCGGCCGCAGCGGCGTGACCGCGGGTTCTCCGGTGAGCGCCGCGAGCACATTATAGCTGTCGGGGGCAGTTGTGTCCGGATTGAGCCGCGTCCCGCCGACGACGGCGGCGAGCGTAGCAAAGATGTCCACGAGACCGATCATCTCGGGGCTCGTCGTGCCGGCAGGGACGCGCCCTGGCCAGCGCACGATGAAAGGCACCTTGAAACCACCTTCCCAAATGTCGTGTTTGCCGCCGCGGAGAGCGCCGTTAATTTTCAGGCCGGCGTCGATCGCGATTCTGCTCGCGCCCGTCTGGCCACCGGAAATCACGCCGCCGTTGTCGCTCGTGAAAATGATGAGCGTGCTTTCGAGGGCGTTTTGTTTTTCGAGCGCGGCGATGATGCGGCCGACGCTGCGGTCGAGGTCGTGGATGAAGTCGCCATAGGGGCCGGCTTGGCTCGTGCCCTTGGTCTCGGCGGAGGGCGTGACGAGTTCGTGCACGGCGACCGGAGCGAAGTAGAGG
>CAYVDZ010001216.1:0-1754 GCA_964450575.1 uncultured Opitutus sp. | reverse complement strand
CCGAGGTCGAGCCAGGCTTGGATCGAGCTGCCTGTCGACGTGCCGGCCTGCGGTCGATCATCATGGTAGTGCTTTATCGGCAGGGCCCGGCGTCGGGCGTGCTGAAGGTGGTCTCCAGCCGGCCGCGCGCCTTCGGTGAGCGCGAGGTGGCCGTGGCGCGACTGATGGCGGGATTGATCGGCTCCCCATTGATCCGCGACGCCCATCAGAAGGCCGAGAAACTCGCCTCCCTCGCTGCTCTTGCGGCCGGCGTGGCGCACGAAATCCGCAATCCGCTCACAGCGATCAAAGCACGCCTCTACACTCAGCAAAAACGCTTCGCCAAAGACTCCCCCGAAGCCGGGGACGGCCGGTTCATCAACGAGTAAATCAACGGCCTGTAACGTATCGTGCGCGATTTCCTGCAGTTCGCGCGCCCGGGCGATCCGTTGCTCGCACCCCTCTCCCCGGCGGGTTTGTTGCACGAGGTGCACGAGTTGCTGGCGGCGGAGTGCAGGGAATCCTCAATCCGACTGACCGTCGCCGCAGCGGTGAAGACACCGATCCTCGCCGACGGGCAGCAGCTCAAACAAGTGTTGATCAACCTGGTTCGGAACGCCGCCGAAAGCATCGGGCGCGACGGTCGGATTACGCTGCGCGCTCGGCTAATCCATGTCGGCTTTGGCGCAATGCAGGCGCGGGATGCGATCAGCCTGGAAGTGCAGGATACCGGCGGCGGAATCCCGCCCGAAGTGCAGGCGAGGTTGTTCGATCCGTTTTTCACCACGAAGCCGAGCGGCACAGGCCTCGGGCTGTCGATTGCCCGGCGGATCGTCGAGAAACACGGTGGCACGCTACGATTCGAAACGGGCGCGAAAGGCACCGTTTTCCGGATCGTTTTGCCCGTGGCAACAACCGCATGACCGCCGCCACGATTTTGCTCGTCGAAGACGATGACCGCATCGCCGGAGAATTGCGGCGCGTCCTCGAGGCCGAGGGTTGGTCGGTCCTCCTCGCCGCCTCGGCCGAGGCCGGGCTGGCGCAGGCGGTAGAAGAGAAATGCGATCTCGTTCTCACCGATTTCCGCCTGCCTGGCGCAAGCGGAACGGTGCTCCTCAAACGCCTGCACGCAGCGCAACCGCGCCTGCCGGTGATCCTGATGACTGCGCACGGCACGGCTGAAACCGCCATCGAGGCGACCAAGCTGGGGGCTTACGACTACCTCCTCAAGCCATTCGACATGCCCGATTTGCTGGCAGCCGTGAAGAAGGCTCTCGCGAACAGCCGACTTATGTTTGCGCCGGTGGCGCTCGGCGGTGTCTCGAGCGCGCGCGACGCCATCATCGGCCGGAGCCGCGCGATGCAGGAGCTCTATAAGGAAATCGGCCGGGTGGCGGCGAAACCAATAACCGTGCTCATCCGGGGTGAGTCCGGAACGGGCAAGGAACTCGTCGCCCGCGCCATCTATCAGAACAGCGATCGCGCGGACCGGCCCTTTATCGCGGTGAACTGTGCGGCGATTCCCGAGACGCTGCTGGAGAGCGAACTGTTCGGCCACGAGCGCGGCGCTTTCACCGGCGCCGATGCGCGGCGCATCGGCCGCTTCGAGCAGGCGAACGGCGGCACGATTTTTCTCGATGAGATCGGCGACCTGAGCCCCAACACGCAGGCCAAGCTCCTGCGCGTGCTCCAGGAAAAGTGCCTGCAGCGGCTCGGTGGCCGGGAGACGATTCCCATCGATGCGCGCGTGATTGCCGCCACGCACCGCGACCTCG
>CAYVDZ010001215.1:0-1757 GCA_964450575.1 uncultured Opitutus sp. | reverse complement strand
CAGTTCTCGCTGCTGCAGCGCAATCGGGAAGATGCGCTGCTGGGCGCAGTGGGGTTGCCGGCGCGGCAGCTGTTGCGATGGCGGCTGTCGGAAGGATTTGTCATCCTCCTCGTGGGCTGCGCACTGGGTCTGCTGCTCGCGGTGCTCTACACGCGTGGCATCCTGCGGTATCTCGAATCGATCTGGGCCGGACAAGGGGCGGGCGAGACGTTCCTGTTTGCGGCGCAACCGGTGAGTATGGCCGCGGGTGCGGGCGCTTTTCTTCTGCTTTCGATGCTGGCGATCTGGTGGGCGATTCGCAAACAGACGCGCTCGACCTTGTCGATCCGGCTGGCTTCGCAGGCGGAGGAGATCACGCCACCGGCGAAGGTGAGGCGGTCATCGCGTATCATCTTAATTGTTACGCTGGTGATGGGAGTGGGTGCGCTCGCGCTTTCCGGTCGTGGCCTTCCGGCGCAGGGGGCGTTTTATCTCGCGGGCTTTGCGCTGTTGGCGGCGGGCATCGCTTTGTGTCGGGGATGGATGGCGACCTCGGCGCCGGTCGATCGCGAGGCGCCGCTGGATGCGCGGTATCTCGGCGGGTTGAACGTGAAAGCGCGGCGTTCGCGCAGTCTCACGGTGGTGGGATTGATTGCGACGGCGGTCTTCATGGTGCTCTCGGTTTCGTCGTTTCGAAAAAGCGTGGGTGACGAGTGGCGGGAACGGAACAGCGGTACCGGTGGTTTCTCGTTTTGGGTGGAAACGACGGCGGCGTTGAATCCGGCGCGCGATGGTCGGTCGGGTGGATTTGAGCTCTTCGAGGCCCAAGCGGCTCAACTGGGTGAGATCGTTCCTCTCCGTGCCGGGGTGGGCGACAACGTGAATTGCTTCAATCTCAATACGACTTCCCAGCCGCAATTGCTCGCGGTTGATTCGGCGCAGCTCGCCGCCCTGGGCGCGTTTCGACTCAAAATTGCGGCGCACGCTGACTCCGCCGATTCCGCCGGACCTGGATGGAACGTGCTCAGGGACGCGAAGGCAAATGGGGCGATTCCGGCGGTCGTGGACGAGAATACGCTCCTTTGGGCCCTGAAGCGAAAAGTCGGCGACGTGCTGGTCTACATGGACGAGTCGGGTCGGCCCTTTGAAATCCAAATTTTCGGAACGCTGCCGGACTCGATTCTGCAGGGTTATCTGATCGTGGATGAGCGGCTCTTCCTGGAGAAATTTCCGTCGAACGCGGGCTACTCGCGCTTCCTCGTGGATGCGCGCGAATCGAGTGAACTGCCCGCGTTGCGGAATCGGCTCGAGACCTCCAGCCGTGACGTCGGAGGTCGGGTGGAGATCACACGCGACGTGCTCGCTACGTTCCATCAAATCGAGAACACCTACATCGCGATCTTCACGGTGCTGGGATCGTTGGGGGTCGTGTTGGGCAGTCTCGGTCTGGCCATTGTCGTCGCGCGGAACCTGCGCGAACGCCGGGGCGAATTTGCGGTGATGACGGCGATTGGGATTCCGCGCAGCGTCCTCGGCCGGATGGTATTTTCCGAGTTCGGCCGGCTCGTGTTGTGGGGAATCGCGATCGGAACGGTGGCGTCGGCCATCGCGGTCTGGCCGAGTGCGACGAGCCTGCCGGCCGGGCCCACGCTGGTCCTGGTCTTCGGACTCCTGGCCGGAATCGTGGCGCTTAATTTGGTGAGCGGTTGGGCGGTTTTTCGCTGGTCACTGCGGGATCTTCGACCCGGCATGCAGTGAAACTGTCGTGAGTGACACCA
>CAYVDZ010001214.1:0-1760 GCA_964450575.1 uncultured Opitutus sp. | reverse complement strand
TGGTAGTCGGACAGGAAAACGGAAAATGATGAGAGACGGGAAAACCCTCGAACGTGAGGGGTGGAAACGGCAGACAACCTCGGAAGCAATCGGCTCCGCGATGATGACTCGACATGACGGCTCCGCCCGGCGAACGGACGGTATCGTCAGCACGTCGGTCGCAACCGATAAACTCGGAATGACCCGTCGGCGGCGACGAAGGCTCAAGCGGCCAGGACGGGCGGCGAGGTCAGGTAGCGGGATCGTTCGCGCTGGCGGTCCGCATCGACCCGGTGGTCGCTGGTGGCTCGGACGCGGCCGATCAGTATCGCGAGCTGGCGCGCCAGCCAGCGATGGAGCGCACCTTCACGGCGCGCGAGAAACTGGAGGTCGCTCCAGGTGTCGAGGTCGATCTTGGGCGAAAGGAGAAAAACAGGGCGGCCCGCATATAATGATTGGAGCTGCCGGCAATCGGTGTTGCGCTGCCAGACGACCAACTCGATCAATCGCCGATCGGCCGCGTGAAACCCGATGAGGTAGGTGCCGCCGCGGTGATCGGGACCGAGCACCACGTCCACCTCACTTAATTTCGCGACCGCCCCCGAGATGTCCTCCTCGCTCAATTCCGGGCAGTCTCCGCCGACGACGATGATTTCTTCATAACCGTCGGCGGCGAGCACCTCGACAGCGTTGTACAGGCGTTCGCCGAAATCAAGGCCTTCCTGGAGGTGGACCTGGGCATCGACGCTTTGGGTCAGACGAGATGACCAAGGCCGGTCGGTAAAAAAATGGACGTCGACCTGACTATTGCCGCGATGACGCCGAAACGATGGTTTAAGCAAGGGCGCGAGCCGACGCGGCCAGCGCCGCGCCACCAAGTCGGTTGTCACCTCCAGCGCAAACACCAGCAGCGCGAAGCGTCTCGGCCGGGTTATTGCAATGGTCGAATCCAGTGGCATGCTTGATTGAGACGGAGCAGCGGACATCTTATTCCCAACCGGATCGAGGTGTTCAGCGGCTCGTCCACGCGGACCAAATCCGCCGCGCTTGATTGTGAGTCGCCTCTGTTTGCGCTACACGAATCGTGCCTGTCATACCAATCGCCCGTGATTTTTGAACTGTCATTGCGAGAAGCGAAGCGACGAAGCAATCGAGCTGGATCGCCCCGTCGCACTTCGCGGACCTCTCATGAACTCATAGGTTGTCATCACGAAGCCGGCTCCGCCGGATGTGGTGATCCAGCTGGATGGCCAAGATGCTACGCGTCTCGCCATGACAAGGATGGGTTCATGGGCCTTTCCATCCATGCGCTCGGGCTTCGTTTGTCGTCTCGCGATGACAATCGGTTAATTTATACGGGCGATTGGTATGAGCTGATAGTTTCCATAGACTTCGCGCGCTTCGATACTCCTTGAATTTCGGATTTTTAAATCCTCGTTTCAATCAGGCCCGGAAGTAGCGTTCGATATCGGGCGCTTGCCCCGCTTCGACCGGCACACCGAGAACGTAACCGCGACCCTGTTCCTGCCAAAGTGCGAGAGACCAGTTTCCTGAACGCTCAAGCCGGGGTTGCCCCATCCCGGGGAGGTCCGAGCCCTTGAGCCCGGCGGGAGCCTGTTCGAACACGTAGAGGTGAACCATTTTCATGTCATCACCGACAAAACAGACTAACGACACCTTCCCCCGGGATGTCTTCCAGGTCTCGCAGCCGAGTACGGCCAATTTCTCCAAACCCGGCGGCAGGCGATCGGGTAGCGGCCCGCCTCTTTCAGAAATCCACG
>CAYVDZ010001213.1:1143-1761 GCA_964450575.1 uncultured Opitutus sp. | reverse complement strand
GAGACGTTGCAGGCTGCCGATGGCGGCGCGGCGTTGTTCTTCGTGCACGCTTCGCTGGTGATCGGCCGTGGTGCGATCGCTCTCCGCTTTCGTGCGAGCAATGCTTTGCTCAACCTGCTGGTCCCGGTGCCGGCCGAGCCCGGCTTTGAGGCGCGTCACGTCGGAGGTGGTGGCGGCGAGTTTGGCCAGGATGAGCGAAACCTCCTGCCCATGCGTTTCCTGCAAGGTGGCGAAACGCTGGCGGGCAGCCTCGGCCGCGCCCGCCGCTTGTTCGCGTCGCTGGCGGCGTGAATCGAGTTCGGTTTCGGCTTCGGCCCTCTGCTGTTGGAAGGCGGCGAGCTGGGCCGCAATGGTGTCCCAATGTCGAACCGTGGGCCAAAGGCCTGCGAGCGCGTGGGCGTAGGCGTTGGTCGCGTTTGCCAACCCGTCGAGCCGGCCCATCCATGCCAACAGATTGAGGTCCGCGGCGTCGCGCTCCCGTTCCTTTGCGCGCTCATCACGTTCGGTGCGATGCGCATTCGCGGCGCGTGTGGCGCGTTCGGTCGCGACCAGCGTGTCGCTCAAACGGCGACTCGCCGTCTCGAGCGTGTAGCCGGCGCGCAACACCGCGTCCTCGGT
>CAYVDZ010001213.1:0-1133 GCA_964450575.1 uncultured Opitutus sp. | reverse complement strand
GCCCGGGCGAGTTCCGCTGCGGCAGCGGTGCGCGCTTCGGTGACGTTTGCGAGATTGTCGATGACGCGCTGCCGGGCGGTGCAGGCCGCGTCATGTTGCGCCCGGAGTTCGGCGAGCTGCCGGCGTCGCGCCGCCGCACGCGTGCTTTCGCCAATATAATCGGCGGCGGCTTTGCTCGCGCGGCCGGCAAGGGGACCCAGCTGCCAGCGGCCATCGGACGCAATCCAGTGCGCGCCGTGGTCGTGGCCGTAGCCGATCCGCGCCAGCACGCCTTCCAACGTTTCACGAGTCAGTGAGCGCGCGCCGGCGTGGTCGGAATCGATCGCGACGATCAGGACTTCACCGAGATGATTCTTGGGCGATACCAGCGGAGCGGTTTGGTCGGTTCCGAGAATGAAGGTGTCCTCTTCCTCCCCGAGCAGTTGCCCATCCGGCAGCACCCAGGCGTCGAGCAGCCCGGACGCGTGCAATGCCGCTTCGATTCCCGCGCGTGCTTCGGCGGAAACGTCCGGGCGGAAATCGCACACCCGCCAGAGCGGAGCACCGGAGCGGTTCTGGCGGTCGGCGCGGCGCGCGATCGGGGGCGGCGGAGGTGGCGTGTCACCTTTTTCCAGCCGGTCGATGGCCGTATCCAAATCCTGGATCTGAGCGGCGAGTTCGGCTGCGACCTGCGTGAAGCGGGCCTCGCGTCCCGCGAGCGTTGCGATCGTGCTGGCGTGGGCGCTCTCTGCTGCGAGACGCAGCGGGCTGGGGCCTTGACGCTGTTCGATCCAAGTCGAGAACGCATCCGCCACGCTCTCCGCTGACGGGGGCGAGACCTGCACGGTGGAACCGCGCCAGGCATCATACGAGGAGACCAGCTGCGCCGCGGCGGCGTCCAGCTTAGCATGGGCATTGTGCTCCTCCTCGCGCGCGGCACTGGCGGCCTCTTCTGCGCGCCGCTGTTCGTGCTCCGCGGCCTGGAAAACCCGCTCCGCTTCAGCCAAGGCCTGCTCGCGGGCACGCAGCAGTGCAATGGCGCGTTCGCGCTGAACGATGATTCGGCGCAGGACGGCCTCGCCGCCGGGGTCGAATTGAAAATCTGAAATCTGCGCCGAATCATCGTTCAGCGCGAACGCGCCATTGCACTGCTG
>CAYVDZ010001212.1:0-1762 GCA_964450575.1 uncultured Opitutus sp. | reverse complement strand
GCCCGCGGGTAAAAAGAAGAACCACGACGGCGTATCTCCTTCTTTCATACAGCCGTGCGGATTCGGCGCCGTCCAGGTCTTGATCGGATACAGTGCCCCCAGCGGCCCGCGATTGCGGACGTTGGCATCGATCCACGCCAGACTCGTGAGCGACTCGTCGCCGGTGAGATACATCCCGCGAAACGTCGCCTGGCGTTTATCCGTGCCGGCAGCGGCCTTGTTTAGAATATAATACAGGCCCGGAAACTCCGCACGCATCCACTCCGCAATGCCGTCCTGATCGGCAATGTCGTAAATGCGGCATTTCCGCACGAAGGTCGCGAAACTGGCAGCCCCGCGGTCCTGTTGCACGCGCCAGAGCGCTTGAGCCAGATCCGTCTGGCCACCCCAAACCGAGATGTTCAACGGCCGCACCGGGCTGCCCGCATCGATCCGCTCGATCAGCGCGCGCGAGCCCGCGGTATCATGTCCGGCACCAATGTGGGCGCGACCGCGTAACGGATTTCCCGAGACGATGCGGGAACGCAGCTCCGCCGCCTCCGGCCAGCCGGTCGCATGTCGCTTCAGGTTCGGCAACACCTCACCGTAGGCATCGACAATCTGCCGGATGAGATCGGGCCGCGTGATGGATTCCTTCAATTCCTTCGGTGTACCCGCCGCGCTTGCCAGCAGAAGTTCGAGATCAAACTCATGCGCATATACCATCAGCCGGATCATCGACTGCTGGTCATCCGGATCGCCGCCGATATCCGTGAGGACCGCCAGACGAGGTTTTTGCCCAAAGGCGGACACCACCGTCGCGAGAAGTAGCGTGACGACAAATGCCGCGAAATGGGGTCGAAACAGCATGCCCTAGCTACACGTTTGGGCAGCCCATGAGTCAACCCAGCACTCATCGGGGTGCCTTCTGTTCAATCCTACCCGGGACGTCGGGAAAACCGCCAACCAGCCGTAAACCCCTACCACGCCGGCTCAGCCTGGGTTGCGCTCCATTTTTCCCACAGCGCCACGAGAGTCGTGAGGCGCTCGAGGTCCTGCGCGGCGAGATCGGTTGTCTCTGCGACGTCCGTGGCGAGATTGAACAACTGCCATTGCCGCAACCGACCACGCGCCCCATCACGGACAATCTTCCAATCGCCTTGCCGCAACGCCGCCCGCGGCCCGGCACGCCAATAGAAGGTGCGCGGCTTCTCCAGTGCCTCGTTCGTCGTCAGAAGCGGCATTAAATCGATCCCATCCTGGCCCGATCCCTCGACGGTCGCTCCTGCGGCCGCGAGAGCCGTGGCAGTCACGTCGAGTGAGATCGCCGGCGTATCGACCACTCGACCCCCGGGAAACTGCGCCGGCCACCGGAGTATAAACGGCACCCGGATTCCGCCTTCGAAGACCTGTCCTTTTTCGCCTCGAAGCGGCGCGTTGCTCGAGGTCAGTTCGCGCGTGGCCCCACCATTGTCAGACAGAAAAACAACCAGCGTATCTCGTTCGATCCCCGTGTCGCGCAAGGTCGCGAGCACCGTGCCAATGCCATCATCGAGATTCGCCAGCATCGCGGCGAAGATCCGGCGGTGGACATCCGGAATGTGCCGAAACTTTTCCATATAGGCATCCGCGCCTTGGAGCGGACTGTGCACCGCGTTGTACGCCAGATAGAGAAAGAACGGCTGAGTGTGATGGCGGCGAATGAAGTCACACGCTTCGCGCGTAAACGCATCGGTGAGGTTGGCGGTCTCGTTCACCGGCTGACTCTCGCGGAGGATCGGGT
>CAYVDZ010001211.1:0-1764 GCA_964450575.1 uncultured Opitutus sp. | reverse complement strand
GACCGAGCGCGAGCACCCGCGCCCGCACTTCAAGATGCCGGCGCAGAGAGCTGTTGTTGAAATAAAGAGGGATGCAGTTCCCCTTCGAAAGATAAACCGACAACGCGCTGCGCACCGCAGCCGAGCCACGATTTTGTCCGGCGCAACGCGCGAGTTCCTCGAGGCGCACCAGATAGTGGGCGGCAAAAATTTCGGTCTGGCCGGGGCGGGAGAAACCGTCGGGGCCGCGGAAAAGATATTCGGTGTAGTGCGCCCAGAGCCAGGTTGGCACGTCATCGAGGCGCGGCGACGCCGGCCATTGCCACGAGGGCACCAGGAGCATGGCTGCGAGCAAACCGGGCCACTTTTTTTTGCCGCACGCCGCGGCGAGCGCGACATCCTCGGCCTCGGCCGGTTGATCGCCCGCGCCGGATTGCGCGAATAGATCGAGGAGCGCGAACGCCGCCTCGACCTCGGGACCGGTCTTCTGCAACGGAGGCAGGCCGGCGATGGCCGCGGCCGTTGCGCGCCGGACTTGCAGCACGCCCTGCCACTTCGCCAGATCTCCGGGCTGATCGGTGTAGTTGCCAAGCACTCGCTTAACCTCGGCCAACAGGGTTGAAGGTGGTGATGACCGGGTCGTAGTCGATGGGGCGGTGGACATATCCCTTTAAAAAGCAAATCCCGAGCCAGCCAACGCGTATAAACCCAAGCAGCTGACAAACAATCAAAAGCAGGTAATTATTTTGAGCCGGAGGAAACCCGTTTCGGATCCCGGCAACGGCGCCGCGGGGCCTGCACTTTTTGCCGACCGCTGCGCAATGAAGAACCGGGCGGCGCCGGCCTCTTCCCCGGCGCCGTCGCGCTGCCCGATTCACCCACCAAAGGAGACCTGCGCACCAAGATCAAATAATCCGCTGTTTCGCTCGTGCGGAAGTGGGGCAGTTCGAAACGAGCGAAGGGTGGGGCAAATCCTCGCGAGCGTTGACTCCCGTGATCCGGGAGCCCGTTTAATCACGCGGCATCACGCTCCTGCCGATTGGAAAAACTTCACGATCGGAGCGGCCACGGCGTCCTGTTGCGCGTCGGTAAGCTCGGGATAAATCGGCAGACTGAGACACTCCCGACCCACCTGCTCCGCGAGCGGAAAGTCGCCGGCTTTATAGCCGAGGTCGGCAAAGCATTTCTGCAGGTGCAGGGGCAGCGGGTAATGCAACGCGCAGCCAATTCCCGCCTTGGTCAGAAACTCGCGCAACGCGTCGCGCTGCGGATGCCGCACCACATAGAGATGATACACGCTCCCGGCATACGGCGCCTCGACCGGCAGCGTCAGAGGCGTGCTGGCCAGCAGCTGGTGATAACGATGCGCAATCTCCCGCCGCCGCGCCGTCCACTTGGGCAGATGTTTCAACTTCACTCCCAGTACCGCTCCCTGGATGCCTTCCATGCGATAATTGTAGCCAATCTCGTCATGATAATAGCGGACCGCCGAGCCGTGCTCCCGCAGCGCCTTCGCCCGACGGTACAGCCCTTCGTCATCCGTCACCAGTTGACCGCCTTCACCGCAGGCTCCCAGGTTCTTTCCGGGATAAAAGCTAAACCCGGCGGTTTTTCCAAACGTGCCCACCGGCTTGCCTTTATACTTGGCCCCGTGAGCCTGCGCGACGTCTTCGATTAACGTCAGGTTATGCTTCGCGCACAGTGCGACCAAAGGATCCAGATCGCAGGGCTGCCCGAAGAGATGCACGGGCATGATCGCCCTGGTGCGCGGCGTGATCGCCGCTT
>CAYVDZ010001210.1:0-1766 GCA_964450575.1 uncultured Opitutus sp. | reverse complement strand
GTCGACGACAATCCGGCGGCAGCTCAGCTTTACCAAAAATTCGGCGTAACGCCGACGATCGGCATCCGCGCGACGTATTGAATTTCAACCCAACCTCTATCGCCTTTCGGCATCGCGCCCGACTTCCTCTACTAATCTCACCACCGTTTCCATGAAATTTCGGCTCTACTTCGACCGACTTGGTGCGCTTTCGCACGGCAATGCGATGGCAACCCGCGGCAGCACCGCTCCGGAGCGCTCACCGGGATCGAAGGCGGAACCTCGAGTAGACGGTGGTCAAGCCACCGCGAGAGCGCTCAGGATCTGCGCTCTTGCCCTGTCGCTGCTCGCGGTGGCCCAGTCGCTGGTTTCAGCCGAGCTGCCGCGCGACCGGCCCAATGTCATCATCATCATCCTTGATGATCTGAACGATTGGGTCGGATGCCTGGGTGGGCATCCGCAGTCATTGACCCCCAATATTGATCGGCTGGCTGCGCGCGGCGTGCTTTTTTCCAATGCCCACGCGCAAGCGCCCATCTGCAATCCTTCGCGTTCGAGTTTTCTCAGCTCACTCTATCCCGAATCGACGGGAATTTACTTTAATAGCGGCTCGTTCAACGAAGCGGGGGTTGAAAGCGAGCGGCTGCTCACCCGACGATTCGAATCGTCCGGTTATCGCGTTCGAGGTGCGGGCAAAATCTATCATAATGGGGATGCCCAACATATGGGCGAATACGCCGGCTCATTTGGCGGTGCCGGACCTTTACCCGAGAAGAAGTTCACTCAATTTGTCGGGAATAGGTTGTGGGATTGGGGTCCTCTCGTGGACGTTCCCGAATCAGAGATGCCGGACCATCGCATCGCCGAGTGGGCGGGCCGTGAACTGACGCTCCGCCGTGACAGGCCGCTCCTTCTTGCTCTAGGTTTCAACCGGCCGCATGTACCACTATACGCACCGGTGCGGTTTTTTGATCGGCTTCCCGAGGCCTCGGTTCTTCTTCCGGAAGTGCGGGGGAACGATCTAGCCGATATCTCGCGCTATGCCGTCAACGTCACCCGGCTCGAGCACATCGAGCCCGCCCATGAATGGATCGTGGAGCAGAACCAGTGGCAACGATTGGTCCAAGCTTATCTTGCCTGCATACAATTCGTAGACGAGCAGGTTGGGCGCGTGCTTCACGCAGTCGAGACCAGTGCGTACCGTGACAACACCTACATAGTTCTGTTTGGCGATAACGGTTTTCACCTTGGGGAGAAGGGGGGCGTGTGGGGCAAGCAAACGTTATGGGAGGAGAGTACGCGCGTCCCATTGATTCTCTCCGGCCCCGGAGTCCCGGATGGGCGCGTTTGTACAAAACCGGTGCAGCTCCTCGACGTGTTGCCGACGCTCATCGAATTGTGCGGCCTAGCCTCCGGTCAGCCGATGGAAGGACAGTCGCTCGTTCCCCTTTTGAAAAATCCGGACTCCGCCTGGCCGCACGTTGCCCGCACCAGCTTCGGGCCGGGCAACGTGGCTATTCGCTCCGAACGGTACCGATATATCAGATACAAGGACGGTTCGGAGGAGTTTTATGACCATCGGAGCGATCCGCATGAATGGCGGAATCTGATTCACGATCCAGCGCTTGCGCCGCTAATCGCCACCCATAGCGCGCATCTGCCTGTGTCGGCGCGTTCCATTGTTGGCACTGGCTCAACTGGACACAAGGCATACGCTGCCGCCGAAGCTTCGGAACGGGCCACAACCGTGCCGTGAAAGCTCTGACCACCCCACGACCCCTCTGACT
>CAYVDZ010001209.1:0-1767 GCA_964450575.1 uncultured Opitutus sp. | reverse complement strand
TATCAATCGAGGCGATGACGCGGTGATGGTTTTCCCAGGAAGTGGGCGCGTAGTCCTGGAAATCGGTGCCGAGGATTTCGAACTCCAGACGAAAGCAGTCGCGCAGTTCGCGCTGCCAGTTTTTCACCAGACCGGCGGGCGTGATGACGAGCACACGCCGGGCCTCGCCACGGGTGATGAGTTCGCGGATGGCCATGCCCGTTTCGATGGTCTTACCGAGGCCCACGTCGTCGGCGATGAGCATGCGGCGGCGCTGCATTTTGACGAGGTCGTGAGTGAGCAGGATTTGGTGCGGAAGGAGGGCGGTGCGGGCGTTGGACAGCTCGCCGCCGGAGTTGCCGAGGGCGAATTGCCAGGCGAGTTGGCGGAGCAGGAAGTCGCGTGGATCGTCGTAATGGCCGGCGCGGAGGCGATCCCAAGGGGACGAAGCCTTTTCGAGTCGCGAGAGGGGGAGGGTTTCAAGGCGACGGCCGCCCTGACTGTCGAATACGACATCGGCGATGAGCAGGCCGCCGGTCTGTTGGACGCGGAGCACCTCGCCGACACCGTGGGCGTAGCGACCGGCGATGCGGACGCGGTCGCCGACACGGAGCTCGGGGGAATCGGTAGCGGCGGCGCTCATGAAAGGGTCTCCGCGAAGTGATAGCCAAAGACCTTGCCGGCGATGACATCGCGGTGGCTGGGGTTCTTACCGAAGAGCTGCCAGAGCGGCACGAAATCCTGTTTAGTGTGGTGGGCGCCGAGATCGTTTTCGCCGCCGAGCCGGAGCGGATAGGCGACCGGGACTTGGATGTCGGCGAGGAGGTTCACCTCGGCGGCGGCGCGTTTGAGACGGCGGCGGTAATCGAGAAGCAGGGATGAGGCGGTGGCGGTGAGGCGCTGCTGGGTGCAGCCTTGAGCAATGAGCAACTCGTCCAATCCGGTGACGCAGAGCCGGGTGCGCGGAGCGAAGGGAAACGGGTCTTGCTCGATCTCGCGGAGGAAATCGAGGAAGCCGATCTGCTCGGACGCGGCGGGCATGGTGCCGCCGTGGAGATCGAGGGCGGTGCGGGGAAGGACGAGGTAGCCGGACATGGGTTAAGCCTTGGGTGCGGTGGGGCTGAGCAGGGACGTGAGTTGCACGTCGGAGTAGAAGCCGAGGAGGAGGTCGCAGGGCTTGGCCCAGCGGTCGGGGTCGCGGCCTTTGAGCCATTCGAGCGCGGCGCGCAGCGGGGCGCGTTGGACGTCGAAGAAACGGATGAGAGGATCGAGGCGCTCACCGGTCTCCGCGCTAGCTATGAGCAGGTGGAGCACATCAACCAAAGGGGGACCGACGACGACGCTGCGGTCGCCGCCAATTATACCAAGGTCGAGTTGCTCGGTGGTGGGTGGCGCCTTCATCAGGGCTTCGCGGAGGCCATTGATCCGCTCTCCGGGCGTGAGGATGGCCCACGAGCGACTACCCTTGGCGCGCTTCTTGTGGAGGAGCGGCGGCTTGTGGTCGGTGAGGTCGCTGACCTCGAAGACGCCGCGCGTGGTCTTGCTCAGGGAATCGACGGTGATCTCGCGCTTGTCGGCGAGGGCGAGAAGCCAGACCTGGGTGATCGCGTCGGCATTTTCGAGTTCGCTGGGGAGCGGATGCTCGCTGCTGGCGATCTGCTCGACGAGGAGGCGGATGTCCTGCAAGGCGGCGCGCAGCGGCATGGGCTCGCCCTGCCAATCCACCACGGCGCCGTAGTGCTGGGAGTAAACTTCAAGGCACTTGCCGATGAGCACCATGCGGACATC
>CAYVDZ010001208.1:0-1768 GCA_964450575.1 uncultured Opitutus sp. | reverse complement strand
ATTAAACCGACCGTAGTTGTCAGTGCCTCAGGGAACTCCCCGCCCCTCATCGAACCGGACAGGCGGTTTTCCCGCATCCGGCTCTCCGAGGCCGTTCACCGCAGGGGCTATCGAGGTCACCCTCTTCGCCCTGCGACACAGTGTCCGTTGAAACGCGCGAACCTTTCTTGTCGTTGCTATCTCCCCGGAGGGAGCCATCGCACGGTTCTGCGTTTCGCTGTTCACGTCGACCAAGTGCGGTCCCTTCGCTCCAGCCCCGTTACGGGCCTTCGTCGCTACTATGGACCGCTCCGACTTCTCCCTCGGCCAAACGGATCTAACGGGTTCACCGCTTGTATCCGTCGTTGGACGTCGCCGCCCACCGAGAGAGATCTCATCCCTTATTTCCCCCAACCTTCCAAGCATTCCACCCCCGCCGACCCCGCCGCAGTGATGACTGGACATAGCGTCGTTCAAGCCTCTCCCGTTGATCACAGGGTTTGCTTTAGCCCAATCCTGGCAGCCTTCGCCGTCTGTGGAGCGGCTCGGCTCTGCGGTGTTTGTGTTCACGAGGCTCATTCGATGGGGTTGACTTTCGTTGCGGACTGCTCGTTCGGCTTGCGGCTGCTCTCCACCTGTCCTCACGGACACGCAGTTGCCGCGCCTTCTCGGCGAAACCACCTAATTGACCGAATGAGACTTTCACTCATGGTTGTTGGTTTTCGGGATCGCACCCACAGATTTCACAGATGGACACAGATTACCAAGGCATTCTGTATTTCGGGCCCTTCACCTTGCGGGTTAATGGCAGTCAGGTGCTCCTTGATCTGCAATTCTCTGTATCCGTGCCGTCGTGGGTGATAAAGGCGATGAATACGCTCTCGGGACGCGGAGTGAGACGGCGCACGCCGATGAAGATGATCCACGGCGGGATGAGGATGACGAAGGGCGTTGCGTTAGCTGGCCGGGGTGCAGGGAGAAATTTCTGGCAAGGCAAAATTTTGGACGTTTTTCGAATTGGAGAACCCCTCGTTTCTGTTTATTTTTTCGGATTGCGCCTCATCCCCGAACGCATCGTTTTTCCAAATAAATGACGTCCCAGCGTGGTCGCCTCCATGGTCCTTTTTTCGCCTGATCGCGACCACGGGAGTGGCTGGCGGCCACTCTGGTGATTGGAACGCGGTCGGGGCGGGCCTCCCGCGTCCGTGTGTCACCTGACCAACTCGAGCGCCGGCTCTGGCTGGCGGACTGCGGTGGCCGCGGCGTCCGGACTATTGTCGGACTCGATCGTCTCTTTGGCGTCTTCCTGCGTTGATTGTCGTACAGTTGCCAGGGCCCGCTCGAGCTGTGGCAGTAGTAGCGGTTTGGTCAGGTAGGCGTCCATGCCTGCTGCGCGATAAAATTCTTCGCCAAACTCCATCGCGTTCGCGGTGATGGCGATGATGGGGATTCTCCGGGTTCGTTTCTGTTGCTGCTCCCAGAGGCGAATTGCCTTGGAGGCCTCGCATCCATCCATTACGGGCATCTGATGATCCATCAGAATGACATCGAAGGATTGAGTCTGGAAAAGTTCCAGCGCCTCGACGCCATTGTTGGCAATGACGGCTTCGCACTTGAGCTTGGACAGGAAGGTTCGCATGAGGAGCTGATTGAGCCGGTTGTCGTCGGCCACCAGCACGCGCTGATTCCCGACCGTGGGCGTGGGGGCCGGGGTGGGGGATTCTGATGGTTTGACCGGCGGGAGAGAAGGCGCCGCCGGGGAGGCTTCGCGGACGGAAGATTCCGGAGA
>CAYVDZ010001207.1:0-1768 GCA_964450575.1 uncultured Opitutus sp. | reverse complement strand
GTCACCGCGTGCCTGAAATTGAAACCGCCGGAAATACGCGCGCTCTTCGGTCGTAAGCTCCTCCGGGAAGGGCAAGAGCGGCCGGGTCAACCAGCGCTGGTGCACGGTCCCCATCGCGAGCAGCGCACCGCCGTTGGCGATTCCGCTCACGTCGCGTGCAGCGCGGTGCAGCGCCGTCCAAATCGCGACGAGCGCCGGGGCGTTGGCCTCGCCGGCGGCTTCACCGGCGAGTTCGCGCAGCAACTGCAGTCGGGAAATCTCGTCGGTCGTCGGCTTCGCCCGGAATTTTTCGTAGAGGCGCACGAAGAGTTCGCGGTTCCACGGATCGATGCCGAGCACGAGCCGCGGCGCACCGGACGCGGCGGCCTGCTCCAGACCTTCGAGAAAATGCATGACGCGCGGGATGCCGATCACCGGATAGGCAAAATCGTCCCACCACCACCAAAGGTAGTAGTCGTCCGGCCCGCTGAACGCCGTCGCGTCCGGCCCTTCGGTGTTGTTGACCGCCGTGCCGCCGCGAAGCTCGCGCGCGACCGCCAGGACATCGGGTTCGCGCACCATCCACATGCCGACTTCCAAGGAACCGCCGGCGTCGCGCGCACCCTGTTGGAGTGCGTCGTAGAAATCGCGGATGCGTTCTGCCATCGGCCGACGCTGGTGGCGGGCCTTGCCGTTGGGTCCCGCGTAGAGCCCGGGGCTCCAGCTCAGGCCCGCGCCCGAATCGTTGGTCCACAGCAGGAGCAGCTCGATTTCGGGACAGCGCCGGAGCAACGTCGCCGCCGCTTCGCGGTAGAGCGCAAGCACCTCGGGCTCGTCGATGTCGGGCGCATAGCGCCACACGGCCGAACGCATTGGCATGTCCACACGCGGGCCGCGCCACTCGGGATGCTCGCGATAAACGCTCTCGGGGAGCATGTGCGGCTCGCCACCGGAGAAATACGCCTTCATCCCGTGCCTCCGCACCACCGCGCAGCGCGCCTCCAGTTCCGCCATCGCGCGCTCGGCGTAGTCCGCGTTGATATGCGCCCGCAGCGGGGCGGGCGGGACGAGCTTAAACAGACTCGGAAACAACACGGCCCACGCCGGATACGGGTCGCCCGGCGTGTCGTATTCCCAGCGACTGCGTGGCAGCTCGACCGATACGTCGACGTGCGTGGCACCCGCGCGTTTCGCGAGTTTCACGACCTCCTCGAACTCAGCCGCGCTCCAACTCGCCGACGCGAAAAGCACTTTTTTCGGCACGGGCATCGACATCGCTGCGGACGCAAATGCGGGCCCGACCAATACCCCCAACAGGAAAAGCCAAGTTCTCACGCGGAAATGGACGAAGCGGCCGAACATAGGGGTTCCTAAGGAATGTCCTCCGGGATTTCGCAGCACAACCGCCCCGGGAGTTTAACCTTAAACTTTCCCACGCCTCGTTCCCGCCTGGTGTGTTAGAAAGCCGCTTCTCATCATGAAGCGCGTTGCGTGTCCGTCGTCATTGTCTGCAACCACGCGCTGGTTTGCCGAAGAGGTGCATCCCAATGAGGCGGAGTTGAGTTCCTATTTGCGCGGGAAGTTCTCCGCGCACGTCGATGTAGACGACCTCGTTGCAGGAGACCTACGCCCCTGACTCCATTCCCGCCGAACGCACCTGCGAGGCGGTGTTGTGGTTGCCCGACGAAGCCACGATACGCGCGTGGCAGATTGCTATCCGCGACAAAGAAGCCGTCTTCCCTCCGGTTTCTAAATAAACCACGCGTCTGCGCCCCGGGGTCTTAAGTTC
>CAYVDZ010001206.1:0-1769 GCA_964450575.1 uncultured Opitutus sp. | reverse complement strand
GGGAAAACCGCGAGGTTACTGCGGCGTGGCAGCGGAACGCGTGTCGCCGGCAGCACGCTGGCGAGTGGGTGGGACATTGGTGAGCGCGTCACCAAGATCCGCCCGGGCTTTGCTCACCACCTCCTGAAGGCGGGCCACGATGGCGGGATTCGCCGCCGCGAGGTTCTTCGTTTCGCCCGGATCGGCTTTGAGGTCATAGAGTGCGAGGCCCGTTTCCTCGACCCGGTACCCGTGCCGGCTTGCGATGCCGCGAATGCCAGAGACAGTGTGGGAAAGCGGTTTCATATTGGCCCAATTGGACGGCTTGCCATCGCGACCGGGTTCCGCGGCCACGACCAGATATTCGTGCGGCACATGCAGCTTCCAGTCACCCTGTCGCACCGCATGAAGTTCGTTGCCGGAATAATACCAGAACTCCTCGCGTCCCCGGGCTCCGCGTTCGCCCAAAAGCAAGGGGCGAACATCGATGCCATCAATCGGATGAGTGGGTAGCGTCGCGCCAATCATCTGGGCAAAACTCACATAGAAATCCATCGTGGTGAACAGCGCGTCGCTCACCCGCTTCGCCGGGACGCGGCCTGGCCAACGCACCAGGCACGGCACACGCACGCCGCCCTCATAGGTCGTGAGTTTGCCTTCGCGCAAAGGCCGCGCCGAACCGGCGTGGTCCCCATAGGAAAGGAACGGGCCATTATCGGACGTAAAGACCACCATCGTGCGCTCGTCGAGGCCGAGGCGCCGCAGCGTCGCCATGATTTCGCCGATACCCCAATCGAGCTCTTCCACGACGTCACCGTAGAGCCCACCCTTACTTTTGCCTTTGAATTTCTCCGACACGAAAATCGGCACGTGCGGCATGATGTGCGGCAGATAAAGGAAGAACGGCTGCTCGCGATTTCGCTCGATGAAGGACACCGCGCGCTCGGTGATGCGCCGGGTGAACTGGGACTGATCGGGATCCAGTTCGACGATCTTTTCGTTTTCGTAGAGCGGCAGCGCCGGAATGCCGCGAGTCACGGGATGCAGCGGGCCATTATCGTTGGAATACGGGATCCCCATCCATTCATCAAACCCGCGGCTCGTCGGCAGGAACGGCGGCTGATGTCCGAGATGCCATTTGCCAAACATGCCCGTTGCGTAGCCGCGCGATTTGAAGAGCTCACTGAGGAGCCGCTCATTCGCGTGGAGCCCGGTCTGGCTGAGATGATTCAACGCGCCGCTCATGCTGACGCGGTTCGGATAACTGCCGGTCATCAGCGCGGCGCGCGAGGCGGTGCAGACCGATTGGGCGACGTAGAAGCTGGTGAACTTGGTGCCCTCGGACGCGATCCGATCGATGTTAGGCGTCTTGATGTCGGTCGCGCCAAAGCAGCTTAAATCCCCGTAGCCCAGATCATCCGCGAAGATGAAAATGATATTCGGTGGTCGCGCCGGGGCCGGTTGAGCCGCGGCGATCGTCAGGGCGTGGCCGACGAGCAGCGCACCGGCGAACAGCAGGCCGAAAATGCGGCGTGAGAGCGACGAAAGTGGGGAAACAAGGAGGGGCATCGGGATGGAGAGAGATGGAACGGTCTTACTTTAAAATCAGGGATTGGATCGGACCTGTGATCCGGCGGCAGGTGCCGCGTCCAGGGAGACGCCTCCGATGTAGACTTCGGAGACTTTCAACTCACGGGAAAGGAGGACTACGTCGGCGCGTTTTCCGGCTTGGAGACTACCGATGTCATGCTCGAACCCGACGCGTTCGGCGGGCGTGAGGCTACCCATGC
>CAYVDZ010001205.1:0-1771 GCA_964450575.1 uncultured Opitutus sp. | reverse complement strand
GTGTCGTGGGAGAAAGCGAAGACGGTGGCGGCGACGGCGGCGGTGGAGTTCCCCCGCCGGACGAGGCGGCTCCGGCGGCACCCCGCGCGGCGAGCGCGGGCGCGGCGGCTCCGCCGCTCTTCAGCGACTTCACGATGAACGCGAGCTGGTGCAGCATGTAGAATTGCTGCATCGCCGATCCGCCGCCGCCGCTGAGCGGCGAGCCCGAGCAGATGAGCGCCTGCATGAGGAATGGCGTGCCGAGCGTGCCAATGACGAGCCAGAGCGCGGCGAGTAATCCGCCGAGCAGGCTGGCGAACGATGCGCCGTCGATTTCGCCGGGCCGGAGACCGTAGGCGGTCGCGAGGTTTTCGCCGTAGGCCGTGAGCAGGTGGTAGGCGACCAGTTCGGTGATCGCGAAGCCGACCGGCCATGCGAGCACGGCGAGCGTTTGCTGAATGTAACGCACCCCCAGTGAGGCGAGCGACGGGATGAGCGTCAGGGCCAGCGCGATGGGCAGAAACAGATAGCAGAGCAGTTTCAGAATGAACTGCAGGACGAGGAACGGCAGTTGCAGCAGGCTCGCCACGAGGACGACGAGCTTGGCTGATCCGAAAAGAAATCCCTTGTAGAGCGACTCGCCGATCCGCCGCAGGCTGAAGTCCGTGGCGCTGTCGGCGACGGAGTCGCGGAGCCGGGCAGCGGCCTCCATGGGATGTTGCGTGTAGCCCTCATGCACCGTGTCGGCCAGTGTCAGAAAGATATTCTCCGTCCAGCCGAACCAGTAGGGGAGCGTCGCCACCAGGCCGACGACCACCGTGGTGCGCACGATGGGACGCACGATACTCTCGGCATCGCCGCGGGCGCGATTCACGTGAATCATCAGGCCGATCACCGCGATGAAGAAGACGACGACGCGCAGCGCGTCGGTCAGTGCGAGGATGCTCGGGCGCAGACCTGGAGCGAAGTTCTCCATCAGTTTCTCCCCTCTTGCGGACGTTGTTTTTCCCCTTCACGACGGATTTCCTCGCGCGTCGCGTCGTCGAGCCGGTAGTTCGTGCGTGCATCGAGGCGGATGCTGCGCTGCCAGTCGTTGACCGGTTTGAATTCAGTCGGGGTCGACGGCGGGCTGACCGGAGGAGTGGGCCGGGCCGGTCGGCGCGTGAGGAGCATCCACGCTACCGCCGAGATCAGGAGGAATATGACGGAAATGGTCGTGTTCTTCATGGCCGCGTGTAGCTGGTGGGGGTGAGCCGGATGGACTGTTGCCATGCGTTCACCGCCGTGAGTGTTTGCCGCTCTTCGGCGATCTGTTTCTCCCACAAATCCTGGCGCTCTTTCGCGGCCTGATTTTCGTTCTGAATCTGTTGCGCCGCGAGTTTGTCGGCCTCGTCACGCCGCCGGGCGGCGAGCAAGGCGAGCTGCCCATTGAGTGCGGCGACTTTGACATTGAGCTTATCCACGTCCGCTTGGGTCGGCGCGTCGCGCAGGGCGACGAGCGACTGGGCGAGGTCGGCTTGGAGCGACCCGGTCTGCGCCTGAGTTTCGTCGGCGACGCGTTCGGCGTTTTCCGCCTGCCGTTCGACGGCGGAGTAACGCCGATAGATGGTTTCCTGCCGCACGAAGCCGCGCCCGAGCACCGTGCGGTCGTCCAGCTGGCCGTAGATGCCCTCGGCGGTGCGGCGGAGTGAGGCCGCGGCGCCGGTGACCCGGCGCACGGCCTGCAAGGTTTCGCCGTAGCTGCGTGCGAGGTCGTCCGCACCGAGCCCGCGCAGGGCGACTTGCACGCCGG
>CAYVDZ010001204.1:0-1772 GCA_964450575.1 uncultured Opitutus sp. | reverse complement strand
CCGCCAAGCAAAGCGCCCCGCCGCCGGCCGTCAACGGAGCGACCTGAAATTCGAGCGGGGCGGTGGCCGCAGACCATTGAGGTTCAAATAGCGATCAACTGCGGATTACGCGGAGGGAGCGGATTGTTGGAGGTATTCTCGGCCTTATCCGCGAGCTCGGCGTTATCTGCGGTTAAAAAAACTGAAGTTTGGAAAGACGTGGGTTTTCATAACCCGTTCGGCCATTGCAGGACTCTAGCGTGGAACCGCCCCCCCCGGCTGCCTTCGCGTACCCTATCACCGGATCGTACCCGCACGCTTTGCCTGGTTACCCGACGCCTTCCGTCCGACATTCCCGACAGACGCGTTGCGGCGAACTGGGGAGCAGCGCACGTCGGCAATGATTACATTCGCGTCGGGTCAGTCCCTGCTTGCCCCAGTTCCGTCGGAGGATCGCCTGCGTCTGCTCGGTCGCCTCCCGGCGCAATGTTTCCACGTGCGCGAGATCGGTGAACGCCTCCGGAAACTTGAGCGCGAGCCAACGATAGATCGTCGTGAGTTTCAGCATTTCCTCCAGCTCCTCGAGGCCTCCACTGCCGTCCAGTCGACGCGGAAACGTGACCGCCTTGCCCGCATTTAGCAGCTCCACCCAGTCGCTAAAGATGCTGCGAAAGAGATGTTCATTCAAATCGATTGGCGTGCACGCCAGCGCATACCGCCGCTCCACCGGAAGCTTCGAAGCATACGTGTCCACCAGTTCCGCCGCCTTAAGAACGTCCTCCTGCACGTCGGGAAAAAACGTGCCGCCGGGAAACGTGAGTCGCGTGCGGAAGAATTCCAGGATCGGCACCAGTCGGTCGAGTCCAAGGTGATCCGCAATGGCCCGGACATGCATTTGCGTGGGTGCCGCGGGCAGCCGGTCCGGCTCCGGGGTGCGTTGCGGTTCCGCGAGCGCCGATTCAATGCGCCGCCCATCGCGCACGGAAAAGGCCGCGACCCATCCCGTGGCTTCGGGACCCCGGCCCGCGCGGCCGGCGATTTGCAGCAGCTCGGCGTCCGTGAGCGGTCGGTTGATCTCTCCGTCAAACTTGTCGGTTTCGTAGAAGATCACACGGTCGAGCGGCAGGTTTAGCCCCAGTCCGATCGCATCGGTCGCGCACACAATGTCGGACTCGCCGTTGCGAAAGCGCCGCGCTTCGTTGCGCCGCACTTCCGGCGAAAGCCCGCCGTAAATGACGGAGACGCGCAGTCCGCGGGATTCAAACATCGCTTTCAACTCGAGTACGATCGCCCGCGAAAACCCGATGACCGCCGAGCGCGGCGGAACGCGCCGCCAGTCGAGCACGCCTTCATGTTCCAGGGTACCTTGTCGCTCCACGTAATTCACCTCGACCGTGTCGCCACAGAGTTCGGCCAGTCGTCGAATCACGGGTTCCGCCGACACCGGGCCGGTGACATAGAGCGTAGAGGCGGCGACTCCGCAGTACGCGGCCACCCACGCCCAGCCCCGGTCGCGGTCGAACGCGAGTTGCATCTCGTCGAGCACGCAGACGTCGAAGCGGCGCGAGAAGTCGGTCATCTCCACCGTGCGCGACGAGTGGGTGGGAGATTGGTGGTCGCGTTCCTCGCCGGTAATCAACGAACACGGCGTACCGAGCTCGTGGAGGCGGTCGCGCTGCTCGAGTGCGAGCAGGCGCAAGGGCCCAAGGTACATGCCCGATTTCGCCGCGGCCAAGGCGAGCACCGCCCGGTGGGTCTTGCCTGAGTTCGTCGGCCCGAGCCACGCCACGACC
>CAYVDZ010001203.1:0-1776 GCA_964450575.1 uncultured Opitutus sp. | reverse complement strand
GCACAGGCGACTTTGACTCGCCTAGTCATGGTTCGAATCCATGTCGGGCAGCCATCTCGGTCGGCGACACGAACTTTTCGCCGATCGTTAAAATGGCCACGTAATGTGTATGCAGATAGCGCAGTTAAGTGGGATTCTCGTTTTAACACTCTGCCAGAAAGTTCGCATTCGAGGCTTATCGGACGAGGTATTTTTGGCGTTTTTTCGCCATAAGCAGTGAGGGTGTTAAAATGGAAATGGCTCTTGCCGGGTGTTCTGTGGGGTCGCGGCGCTTGCGTTTCTCAGAGGCAAATCTAGTGTTTGCATACGATTTTTGAGTGGCTCTGAGCCCACGGTTTTCCCGTTCGAAAATCGACCAAATGCCCACCGCGATCAGACGTGACTCCACCTTCAGGGTCTCTCCTTCCGGCCTCGTGCCGGTGGCCATTTATTCGCGGGTGTCCACGGACGATCAAGTCGGCGGGCGCTTTGATTCATGCGACAGCCAAGTCGCCGTTTGCCGGGACATCCTTCACCGAGCGAAACCGCAGGGTTGGCATGAAGTCGCGTGCCTGACCGACGCGGCGTATTCCGGCGGATCAATGAACCGGCCCGGGATTCAGGCGCTCAAGCGCCTGATTGAGGCCGGCGAAGTCAAAGTGATGATTGTTTTCAAACTGGAGCGATTGTCCCGCAACATCGACGAATGGGGGCCGTTTCGCGCGTTCCTGCAAAAGCACGGCTGCGAACTCGTCAGCGCAACCGAAGACATCTCGGAGGCCGAACCCGAGGGGCGATTGAAAAACAATATCTTGATGAGCGTTTCCGACTATGAACGTCGGAACACGGCCAAAAAAGTGCGCATCAAGATGTACGAGCAGGCCAAGCGCGGCTTCTGGGACGGCGGGATGGTGCCGTTGGGCTACGACTACGACTTGAACACCCAGAAGCTAACGCCGAATCCCGCGGAGTCGGCGTTGGTGCGGCGGGTATTTGAACAGGCGGCCCAGCTTGTGCCGCTGACGGACATCGCCAATACCCTGAATGCACACGGCCACCGCACCAAACCGCGCACGTTCGTTCGCCGCGATGGGACGACCCAGCAAGTCGGCAGCAACCACTTTCGCAGCGATGGCCTGCGGCTTCTCATCACCAATCCCGTTTACCGTGGCTGCGTCCGATTCGCCGCGACGGAATATACCGGCAAGCACGAGGCCCTGATCACGGCCGAGCTGTGGGAGCGCGCCAATGCGGTGGTCACCAAGCTTCCACCGCGCGAGCGGCCCCCGGTGATGATCGAGCGGGACAAGCATCTTCATTTGCTGAAGGGCATCGTCCATTGCGGTCATTGCCGCCGCGCGCTGATCCCGCACGACAGCGGCAAGAAAGACCCGGCCGGGCGTCCCTATCGTTACTACGATTGCGGGCAAGTCGTGCGGAAGACACGCGATGAATCGTGCCCGGTGGGTAGAATCGCTGCCGGAGCCCTGGAGTCCGTGGTGATCGGTTTTTTGACGGAACTCGGCCGCCATCCCGATGTGACACGCGCAGCTCTCGTCACTACGCGCGACCGCCAACGCATGGACGTCGGTCCGCTTCGTTCCGCGATGGAGGAAACGGAAAAGGGGCTGGCCGACATCCAACGCCAGATGAACAATTGCGTGGAGGCCATCGCCGCCGGCGGCGCCGATGTGCTGGGCGATGAATTGCGTCAGCGCGTGATCGCTATGCGCGACCGCCAGCAAGCGCTGATTTTGAAGCGTGAGCAGTTGAAGCAGGATTTGCGGGGTTGTGAAG
>CAYVDZ010001202.1:0-1777 GCA_964450575.1 uncultured Opitutus sp. | reverse complement strand
AATTGCGGCCGGCGGGGGAAAGCCTGCGTCGGCACCGTTTTCGGTTTCGCGTTTAATATCCTCCACGGGCTTTGGACATCGGTCCCCATCACCCCAATATCCGACAATCCTATCTGCGTCGCCCCGCTCTCAACGTCGCATTCTAGCTACGCTCATTTATTGGTCGCCGACCTTGCCATCCGCAATGTCCCGGAAAAGCTAATCTTCATGGTTCCGCCCGCCCTCGCCGAGCACCTTGCGACGCTTTCTCCGCCCAAGCCGGAAGCAGAGAAACGCGAACTCGGCCAATTTTTCACCCAGCCGCCTCTTGCCGATTTCATCGCCTCTTTCTTTTTTCGCCCGCTTCAACACTGGCGGGTGATCGACGCGGGCTCGGGCGGCGGTGCGCTAACGCTCGCATTGGTGCGTCGCATTGCCGCCCAGCGGCCACGGCCGCTATCCTTTCATGTCACGGCCTACGAGGTGGATGACGACGCGCTTGCCCTCTTGCGTCCAGCGCTCGGCACCTGTGCCGAACTTTGCGCCCGCCATCAAATCGCCTTCACTTTCGAAGTGCGTGCCGAAGATTTTATCGCGCACACTACTGCTGCGCTCGACCAAGCTCTCTTCGCCCCCGAGCTGCGCACCTTCAACGCGGCCATCGTCAACCCGCCCTACCGTAAGCTCGCCACCGGCTCGCCTACCCACCGCCAACTCGCGTCCGTCGGCATCGAGGTGACCAATCTCTACAGCGGCTTCCTCGCACTGCTTGCGCGCGTGCTTGAAGCCGACGCCGAACTCGTCGCCATCGTGCCGCGCAGCTTCTGCAACGGTCCCTATTTCCTGCCCTTTCGCCGCGACTTTCTTGCCCGCATGGCGCTGCGTCGCCTCCACGTTTTCGAATCCCGCACGGCTGCATTCGCCTCGGAGGCTGTGCTCCAGGAAAATGTTATCCTCCGCGCAGAACGCACTGCGCTTCCGCCCGCCACGGTGGAGATTTCATCCAGTCGCGGCGATCTTGGCGACTCCATCCGCAGCCGCCTGCTCCCATGGTCGGAGATCGTCCAGCCTGAGGACCCGCAGGTCTTCATCCGCCTGCCCGCCAGCGACAGCGAACATGCCGCCGTCGCCAGTCTATCCGGCATCACCGGCACACTTGCCGATCTCGGTCTCAAGGTCTCCACCGGCAAGGTCGTGGACTTCCGCGTCCGCGAACATCTCCGCGCCGATCCCGAAGACGCCGCCCACCCGCTGCTCTACCCCTGCCACTTCGAAGCCGGCGCGCTCGTCTGGCCCAAGCTCGGCGGCAAAAAGCCTAACGCGCTCGCCGTCCCCGCCGAACGCACCGACCTGCTGGTTCCTGTCGCAACCTATGTCGTAGTGCGTCGCTTCTCCGCTAAGGAAGAGCGCAAGCGCATCGTCGCCAGCCTCGTCGACCCCGCCCGATTGCCCGCCAAAACCTCGTGGCTGAGTATCGAAAACCATCTCAATTATTTCCACGCCGCCGGCCACGGCATCGATCCCGCCCTCGCGCAGGGGCTGCTCGCCTACTTAAATTGGAGCGTGGTGGACGCCTACTTCCGCCATTTCAACGGCCACACTCAGGTCAATGCCACCGACCTCCGCAGCTTGCCTTTCCCCACCGCCGCGACCTTGAGCGCTCTCGGTCAAATCGTCGCCAGCCTCCCCTCATTCCCGCCCCAGGCCGAACTCGACGCCCTTGTCTCCACGCACTGTGCCCGCGCCCCTCGCTGATGCCCGCCAAGCCCATCCCCGGAAAAGCCGCCAAGCTAACCGC
>CAYVDZ010001201.1:0-1782 GCA_964450575.1 uncultured Opitutus sp. | reverse complement strand
GCGCGGTCAGGCCCATGACGGCGAGATCCGTGACGTCTTGCATCGGGGCCAGCGCGGTGAGCGGGCTGCCCGCCTGCTGCCCGGGCGGCAGGGAAGTGCTGAAGGGAAGCATGCGGGCTAATCAGGTCTTCTCTTCGTCGGTGTCCTCGGACTGCTGTTTCAGCACGCGCTCGAGAATTTCGGTCATATCCTCGACGCCATCGAATACCGCGCGGGCGACGAAGATGGAACGTTTCTGCTGGAGTGCCAGCACGATGGAATCGCTGGGACGAGCATCGAGCTCGACGATCTTTTTGCCGAGTTCGTTCTCCATCCGAAGGAGAATGCGGGCGAAGAACGTCCCGTCCCGGGCGTCATTCACCACCACGTGATCGAGCTCGGCGCCGAGGCCAAGCAGGATGCTGCCGATTAAATCATGGGTCAGTGGTCGGTCCTTCTTCACGCCGCTCAGAGTCATCTGGATCGCGTTCCCGACGGAATGATCCACGTAGATCACGAACGTCTTGTCCTCGTTGCCGAGGAATACGGCGCAGCCGTTGGCGGTGGCATAACCCCCTTGATAGTGACGGCGACGACGTCTTTTTGCATGGCGGAGTTAAGGTGGAGTGATCCCAGGTTCCGCGCAAGCGGCGAGGGAAATGTCTGATTGATCGGGTACCTCAAGGCCAGGGTGGCGGAGCGGGTTCACTCGAAACCGAGGATCTCGATGCCCCACGCGCGGGCTTGTTTCAGCACGGCGGGCTTGTCGAGAATGAGAACTTTGCCGGCTTCCAGCGCGGCGGCCGTGAGCTGGGCCTCGCGCATGGTTTCCAAAGTTTTCTGGCCGAAACAGGGCACATCGAATCGCCAATCCTGGCGCGGTTTCACGGTCTTCACGAAGAGCGTTCCATCGGTTTTAAAGCCTCCGGCGCGACGTAGCATTTCGTCCGTGCCTTCGAAGGCCTCGACTGCGAGGACGGTGCCTTTGCGCACCACGCAGCCCTGGCCGATGTCGAGCCGGGCGCATTCCCGCGCGATGTGCACTCCATGATCCACATAGTCCTGCTCGATGGAGAATTTCTTTCCGGTCATGCACCCCGGGCTCGCGAGGTGTTCATCCAGAAACGAGCGGGCGTCGAGGAGGGCGACGCCCAACGCTTCGATCTCGCTGGCAATGGCCCCGAAGATGGTTTCGGCATTGCGGCGCTTCAGGGAAAACAGAATCCGGGTGGCCTTGAAATCGGGGTGAAGCCCTTTGAACAATCGCCGCGGCGTGATCTGCCCGGCCATGATGGCGGAGCCGGAATCGAATTCGCGGAGGGCATTAAGCATGTGTCCGAGTTGTCCCACTTTGAATACGCGATGCTCGGCGGAGGAAAACGAGGCGATCAACTCCGGGCGCGTCTCTTCCTCAAACGCGACCAGCCGCAGCGGAACGCCGGCGGCCCGCACGGCCGCCGCGATCATCATCGGATAAATGCCTTGTCCGGCGATCAGCGTGAGCGGACGCGTGCGATCGAAGTCAGCGGGAAGATAGGCGGAGGGCAGGGCCACGGGCGCAGGGAGGATGTGACAGGGTGTGACACGGACATTCCTGTCCGTCGGAATTGAGGACAGGCAGGAATGCCTGTGTCACCGGGGACAGAACAGGCAGGAATGCCTGTGTCACCGGGGACAGGACAGGCAGGAATGCCTGTTTCACGTTAGGCGACGACAATGTTGAGAATCTTGTTGGGAATGTAGATCACGCGCTTCACTTCCTTGCCGGCGAGATGCGGGGCGACCTTGGTATTTTCTTGGGCG
>CAYVDZ010001200.1:0-1786 GCA_964450575.1 uncultured Opitutus sp. | reverse complement strand
AACCGATTTCAGGGCGAGAATGGCCGTCCGTTTCAAGGACGCTATAAGGCGTGGCGCGTAGAACCTGGGGGGGCTGTACGGGGTCAGTCCGCTGAACGCTGAATTTGGCGTGACACATGGCCTCGCACCGAGCCGGTGCCCATCTTGAGGGTCTCCGCGATCCAGCGATAGGGCGCGGCAATGGATTGGCGCAGTTTCCCGGCGATCGCCACTTTCCATTCGGCGCCTTTCGCTGAATTTTCCGCGTCGCGCAGACACTTGCCCGCCTCGTGCAAGGCGGCCTCCAGCGGGGTTGCGCTGATGATGGAATCGCGTGAGCCGGATCGCGAAGGTGCAAAAACGTCGTGCTGCAGATTGCCGCGATTGATCCCATGATAGCGGGCTCCCGGATAGGGAATGCGAAGACGACGCGCCCTCCGTCCGATTCAGCCGTGTCGTGCGATCCGTACCAGCTCCGCCGCTACCCAATTTGGGGTGAATAGTCCCCTTCGGGATACCCCCGTTCCTTTTGGTTAGTCCCATTTCAGCGATCAGCGGACTGACCCCATCGGAGGCCCCCTGCTGAAGAAAGCCCAAGCCCGGCGGGAATTGAATCAGCGCCAGAGTATCACGGAGAAGATGATTCAGCAGCGCGGATAGCGGATGGGCCAGTAGCCGGACAAGCGCAGCGTTTCTCGTTTCTGGCCCGGACAAGAGGTTATGCTTGCTTGCGGCGAGTGGGCACCTGAGGTTGTTTCAACCTATTAGGCCATGCCCAACCAACTCTCAAAGTCCAAGCGCCGCCAAAGTCTCGCCGAGCACGAGGCAGTCTTGGTCGCACTCGCGGAGATCGCACGTCGTGAAGATACGACCGTGATGGCCTTACTGCGTCAGGCGACCCGCGACTTGGTGAAGAACAGAGTGAGCGAGCCGATTCAGGCCGAGCGACTGCGCCAGTTGGTCTGGCAGAAGGCCCCGCGGATGCCCGCGCTTTTCAAGACCGCCGCTCAGGTGGCGCGCTTCAAACGCAGTCAACGCGAGTTCGACCAGGTGCTCCTCGATTTGGCGTTGGCGAGTCCGCAAGCTATTCAGCAGCGCAATTCCGTCGTTTCACCGCGACGGGTCGTCCGAATGATCGACTTCGACCAAGCCCATGCCACTGCCGTCTGACGCCGAGCCGCGCCCGCCCGAAGATTTCGCGCCGCTCCTCGCCACAAATGAGCCGGTCCTTTTGGTCGGCGGTCAGGCCGTCAACGTGTGGGCCATGTATTACGAGTCGCGCACCGCCACGTTGGCACCGTTCGTTTCGCGGGACGTGGACGTGCTTGGCGACCGGGCAACCTTGGAGGCTCTCGGCAAGCTGGCGGGGACCAAGCCGCAGTTCTTTCCCGTTAAACCGCCGACCAATGAAATTGGTGTGGTCATAGCCAAAGACCCGCAGGGTCGCCCGCTTCTGATCGAAGTGCTACGCTATGTGCACGGCGTGAGCAACGAGGAGCTACGCGAGCCGGTTTACACGGTCGCGTTGGGCGAGACCCATGTTCAGGTGCCGAGCCCAATTGCATTGATGCAGGCGAAAATCGCCAACGTCGCCGACATCGCCCAGACCGGCCGGCAAGATTCCCGCCACGTCTTGATCCTAGCCCACGTGCTCCCGGCCTACCTTGAAGATCTTCAGAAAGCCGCCGTCGAAGGACGATTGGAGGAGCGAAAGTTAATCGAATTTCTAGCGCGGTTGCTCGGCGTCGTGACCGCGGCAAAAGCCCGGAAAGTGTTCGGGCAAATGCAACTCGACGCACGCTCACTC
>CAYVDZ010001199.1:0-1788 GCA_964450575.1 uncultured Opitutus sp. | reverse complement strand
CGTTGATATTGGCTGAGCCGGCGCTGCCGGTCCCGCTCGCGGGTCGCGGGATTACACCGCAATATCAACCGGCGTCCCTCGTGTTCCACCGCCGCCGGTTCCTCATCGAAGAGCTCCGGGCTGAGCACTTTGTTAGCCAGAAGTTTTCGGATCTGCGGATCGGTCAGGGCCGTCACATAGCGATAGCCCGCTTCGCCCAGCGCCGCCTTGCCCATCTTCTTGATCATACCCCGGTCGCCGACCAGCACGATTTCCTTCGCCCCGAAGCGTACCTTCAACTTTTCCACCGTCGGCTGGAAACTCTGCGGATCGGTGGTATTGCCGGGATATAATTGGATCGAGAGCGGTTCGCCCTGCGCATCGGTCAAGAGGCCCGCGACGACCTGTTTCTTATAGCGTTTGCCATCTCGATTATAGCCATGGGCGGCCAGCTCGTTGCACTGCCCCTCGAAGTAGGAACTGGTAACGTCATATAAAAACGCCGCCCCGGGTTCGAGCTTCGGCGCGAGCGCCCGCTCAATGCGTTCCTGATTGGCCTGCAGCCAGTCCAGCGCGCGATATACATCCTCTTCGTCAAAGGAATCCAAGCCCAGCACCTCCGCCACGGCGTGGTCTTCAGCCCAGCGTACCGCGGCCAGCCGGCTGCCCTGCCAGGCGACACGAGCATAGATCATGAACAACGCCAGTTTCGCCGGCCGCTCCGGGCCGAGCGCCGCGACCAAACCCACCTCGCTGGCAAGCGCGTGCAAGCTGGCCAGCACCCCGTAACAGGGTCCGAGGTGCACGGGCGGCGCCGCGCCGGTGGGGACCTTGCCCTGGCAATATTGCTCGATCAAGGCGATGAGCGGCTCCGGCAAACGCGACAGATTGGCCAGCGTACGATGCACGACGCGGGTCTTCACCGGGGCATCCTTCGGTGGGCGACCCGGCGGGCGTATCACCTTTTCACGCACGCCTTCCACCAACAATACCGAACCGTAGGTCTTCCCGCCCTGAATGCTGCGATTGCGCTTGATGAACACGCCGCGACGCTGGCGCGCTCGAAAAAAGGGGGCAAGCGGTATCAGCGTCTGTTAGAGACAATACTCTTTTGCCCTGATTTCACTGGTGTTTTTATGAATTAATTCTCCGAAAAGAGGGAAGATCCGTCAGAGTCTGTTGCCGACGTGTTAAGGTTGCTCAAGATATGTCTTCGCGGCGACGACGACGGGCAGTTGAAAACCGGCGGCGGTCGGAGATGAAGCGGGGACGGGCGGCACGTCGAAATGGGTCTCCGGGCTGCATGACTGATTCCTGCATACTCGCGGTGGCCGGTCCGGGAGGATTGCAAAGAAGTCAAAAGCCGCCGGAATATTTCCGGTTCCCGTCACTCTTATTTCAGCATGCTTACGCGCTTTCTAGCTTCACTGCTCTTGGTCCTCCTCGCGGCGGCGACGTCGGGTGCGGCCGAAGGATTTGACCGGAGTCACGCGCGGTTCGGGCGCGTGCTCACGGCATTCGTTAAAAATTCGAATGTCGATTACGCGAAGCTCAAGGCCGATCCGGCCGAGCTCGACGCTTACCTGCGGGAAATCGCGGCGGTGCCGGCGGTGGAGTTTGCGCATTGGCCCGAAGCCGACCGGCTCGCGTTGCTCATCAATCTCTACAACGCACAGACGCTGCGGCTCATCATCAATTACTATCCGCTGAAGAGCATCCGCGAGATCGGCACGCTGCCGGGAGCGGCGTGGCGTGAAATGATCGTGCGCCAAGGCGGGCTCATCATGACGCTCAACCATCTCCAAAACA
>CAYVDZ010001198.1:0-1791 GCA_964450575.1 uncultured Opitutus sp. | reverse complement strand
CAACCACCAAGCTCAAAGGCCGCGCTCCGTCCCTCGATTTACTAGCTCACGCTCAACCAACCCTCCCTTGATATTTGGACTGTCACTCCGAGGAGCTGGACTGACGCAGCGTTGGGTGGCCAGGCAATGAACCTCCTCAATTGTCATGGCAGGAGCGGAGCGACGTGGCCATCCAGCTGGATTTATGGTGGATTGCCGCGGTCGGCTATAGCCTCCCTCACAATGACAAACAAAAGTGTTCCTAAAAGAAGCGAAGCGACGAAGCAATCGAGCTGGATCACCACGGCGCGCTTCGCGCACCTCCTGATGGCAATCGTCTCAATTATACGGGCGATTGGTATTATTCTCCCAGTTTCCTGCCCGTGGCGAGGAATCCCTGCACATACTCCTGCACGGCGTCCGCGAGCGGTGTCATCGGGCGTTGATAGCCGGTATCGCGTAACTTGGTGATGTCGGCCTTGGTGAAGTATTGATACTTCCCTCGAAGCACCTCGGGCATGTCGATGAACTCGATCGCCGGCTCCCGCTTCATCGCTGCAAAAATCGCGCGGGTGAGCGCGAGCCACGTATTGGCTTCTCCACTACCAAGGTTGAACAACCCTCCGGCAGTCTGCGCGGTTTCCGCGAAATGGAGGGTCATTTCCACCGCGTCTTTGACGTACAGGAAGTCGCGCCTCTGCTCGCCATCCTGGAATTCGGTTTTGTGGCTTTTGAAGAGTTGGACCCGGCCGGTCGCGATGATCTGTTGATACGCCTTGTTCACCAGCGAGCGCATGTCGCTCTTGTGGTCTTCATTGGGTCCAAAGACGTTGAAATATTTTACGCCGACGATGCGCGACAGCATTCCGGTACGCTGGGCATGGAGATCGAAGAGGTGTTTCGAATACCCATACATGTTCAAGGGGCGGAGTCGGTTGAGGTCCTCCAAGCGATCATCCATCCCTTGCGCACCATCGCCATAGGTGGCCGCTGAGGACGCGTAAATGAACCGCGCTCCTTGATGCAGAGCCCACGTCGCGAGCTCCTTCGTGTAAGCGTAATTATTGTCCGCCAGATAACCGGCGTTTTTTTCCGTGGTGGCGGAACAGGCGCCAAGGTGGAAGACCGTGGAAAATTGGCCGTAGGCGTCGGCGTTGGCCGTCAGGTTACGTCGAAAAACCTCGGCCTCGACGTAGTCCGCAAAGCGCAGTGGAACCAGGTTTTTCCACTTCTCGTCACTCCCCAGGATGTCCGTGATGACGATCTCGGAGAGCCCGCGCTGGTTGAGCGCCCACACGAGCGCGCTGCCAATGAAGCCGGCGCCTCCGGTGACAAGGATGCGGCCGTTAAGGGTACTCATTAACTTATCCGCGCAAATCTAACCGCCCTGCGCAAAAGAATTCTGGCCCTCCCGCACTTCCATCCGGCTGCGCCGGCCGGTCGCCCCTTCATGTATCCTGCGAGAGTTCACGGGAGCGCGCCGTAGCGGCGAGAACCGTTTCGCGAATCAATCCGCGAAGATCACCTGCATGCAGGCGGGTGAGGCCGGCAAAGGTGGTGCCATTCGGCGACGTGACCTGATCACGCAAGATCTCGGGATCGATTTGTTTCCGCGCCAGCAATCGCGCCGCGCCAAGTAGTGTTTCCACCGCGAGTTTGTCGGCGGTACTTCGCGTTAGACCCGCTGCGACGCCCGCATCGCGCAAGGCCGCCGCAAATTCGAAGACGTAGGCTGGCCCACTGCCACTGAGGCCCGTGACCGCGTCGAGATCGGACTCCGGTACCTCCACGGCCTGCCCGAGCGCCTTTAGC
>CAYVDZ010001197.1:0-1802 GCA_964450575.1 uncultured Opitutus sp. | reverse complement strand
CACCTCTGTGACAACACCGTGCAGCATTACTTCCGTGGCGCACTTTCGCGCGCCAAGGAGCTTGGCTACGCGCTCGAGCCCTTCTGGCTTGGCGCGCCGGAAATGACCGAGGCACGACTGGCGCAAATTCTCGTCAATCGCGGCATCCACGGCCTCGTGCTCGCGCCCATCGCTTTCAATGCCCCCGAGCGCTTCCGCGGCGGCCAGATCGCGCTGCCATGGGGTAAATTTTCCGCCGCCGCGATCGGCCGCACCTTGCTCGCGCCCGATCTCGACCGCGCGTGCCATGACAACTTCAGCGCGATGCTCTTGCTGCTTTCAGAATTGGTGCGTCGCGGGTATCGGAGAATCGGCTTTGCGATTAACCACAAGGACGATGACCGCGTGAACCATCTCTGGCTCGCCGGTTATCTGACCTTCGTGCACGAGCATCCCGCAAGCGGCGGTGTGCCGCCTCTAGTCACTCACGACTGGCGCGCGGAGATTTTTATAGCGTGGTTTGAATGCCATCGCCCCGACGCCATCGTCACGATGACCTACGACGCCCTCCTCTGGCTTCGCGCCCGTGGATTCGACGCCCCGGAGGACGTTGGCGTCGCGACGGTCTCATGGCTTCCCTATAAGAAGGACTATTCCGGCAACTATCATAATTACGAGCTGATCGGCGCCGAAGCCGTGAACATCGTGGTCAGCCGTCTGCAGCGAAACGAACTGGGCCCGCCAGCAAATCCGCACGCAGTTTTGGTGAAAGGTTCATGGGTCGAGGGACGTTCGTTGCGGCCGTGTCCCGATGCGCACCGTATCACCGATACGGCTTGGGCTGCGCATCGCATTTTCGCTAGCCCCATTGCTGCGTGTGAATCGACCGCAACAACTAATTGAGCAGTTCGTGTTCGTATCGCGACAGTGCACGCTGGATTGCAAAATCACTCGCGACTCGGCGTGCACAGCGGGAAGCCGACAACGAATCGCGCGCCACCTTCGGAGCGAGCCATGCAGGTAATTGTGCCTCCATGCGATTCAACAATGGTCTTCGCGATGCTGAGACCGAGGCCGGAGCCTTCGTTCCATGCGGCACCGCGGACGAAGCGGTCGAAAACACGCGGCAGGAGTTCGGCCGAAACGGGCAGTCCGGTATTTTCGATGACAAGGATTAGGGTGTCTTGCTCGGTGCGGAGTTCGACGCGCGCCCAGCCGCCCGGCTGATTGTGCTTCACGGCATTGTCGAAAAGATTGAGCAGCACCTGGCGGAGACCGGCGCGATCGCCATCGAATGAGGCAGCATCGCATCGCGTAAGCTCGATCGCGATGCCGCGCCGTGAGGCGAGAACGCGCGCGTCCTTCACCGCATCCTGAAGCACCTCTTCAAAGCGCAAGCGCTCGCGGGCGATCACGGGCAGGCCGGCATCGACTTTGGCGAGGAGGCTCAGCGCGTCCACGAGCGCGGCGAGACGGCGCAGTTCATCGAGTTGGCTCGCCAGCCGCTCGCTCTCGGCGGCAGGGGTCGCCGGGTCGGCGAGCGCGAGCTCGGTTTCGGCGCTGAGAATGGTCAGCGGAGTTTTGAGTTCGTGGGAAGCGTGAAGAGTAAAGTCGCGCACACTGGAGATACCGGCCTCGACGCGCGCGAGCATGGCGTTGAAAACACCGCTGAGCCGGTCGAGTTCATCGCCGCGGCCGCTCCTTGAAATCCTCTCGGCGAGATTTCCGGCATGAACACGTTCGGCAGCGGCGGTGAGGGCCTCGACTGGCCGCAATGCCTGTCGGATGAGCCATGAGCCGCCGAGGACGAGCACCGCCACTGT
>CAYVDZ010001196.1:0-1807 GCA_964450575.1 uncultured Opitutus sp. | reverse complement strand
CGTGCGCCGCAAGCCGTATGCCGTGATCCTCTTCGACGAAATCGAGAAGGCGCATCCCGACGTATTCAATGTTCTTCTACAAGTGCTGGACGACGGCCGGATCACGGACTCGCAGGGGCGGACGGTCGACTTCAAGAATACGGTTATTATCATGACCTCGAACATCGGTTCGCGCTTCCTGCTCGAAGGCGTGGAAGGTGCGGAAATTTCGGATACAGTGCGGGAGAGCGTCATGGCCGAATTACGGCGGTCCTTCCGGCCGGAGTTCTTGAACCGGATTGATGAAACGATTCTCTTCAAACCGCTGACGCTGGACGAGATCACCACGATCGTGGATCTGCTGCTGGTGGACTTGAACAAGCGGCTCGCGGATCGGCGGGTAACGGTGAAGCTTGATCCAGCGGCGAAAGTCTGGGCAGCCGAGAAGGGCTACGACCCGGTCTTCGGCGCGCGGCCCTTGAAGCGGTTTCTGCAACGTCAGATTGAAACCAAGCTCGCGCGGGCATTGATTTCGGGGGAGGTGGCGGAAGACACCACCGTCACGTTCCGCGTTCGCGACGGCCAGCTGGCGCTCGAAGGCGCGCCGGTGAACGGGTAGCTTGGGCGGCGCGGCATCGGATCATTGATCAAGAGCGCGGTGACCGATTTATGCGAACGATTTGGCATCAGCCGAAGGACTGGCTATAAATATCTGTAGCGCTTGCGGCAGGTAGAATGAAGGGCTTGCAGCCGCGCAGTCATTGTCCGCATCCCATTCACGAATGCGTCATCGCACAACAGCAGCCCGGACGCGCTCGCCAGAATCGCATCTGGAGTCGACCGAACCCGGCGTATATACACTGTCATTACATGGGCCCCATCACTGCCAAAGTTTTCAAGTCGGGCAACTCCCAGGCGATCCGTTTGCTGAAGACCCATCGCAGGGGGTCGAGGCGTGTTTTGTTAGTTGCCAGTAGGGATCGGGGCGAGCCCGCCCGGGGCAGCGTGGCTCGCTTCATGGCCGCTTCCACTGGCCTAACGCGAATAGCGGACCAACTGACAAAACACGCCGTGACCCCACTGGGCTGCCCCCACCAAGCAACGGCCTGACCCCGTTCGGCTTCGCCCTTGGAGCAAGCGGTAGTTGAGTATTCCGGTCGACCCAGTAAAGGGGACCGCCCGGCACTATTTGCGCGAACGCAACACGTCGACAGATTCTCCACTGTTTGACCTATCAGCCCTCAGCAACGAGTTAGAGTTCTTTTAAGCGACAACTATCGAGGGATTGTGACGTCTCAACATGTCAATGAGGTCGATCCGACTCCGCTCTTCGTTCTTGTTTTTCTGGGCCACCATGGTTGCCGTGGTAGCCGGCGGCGTCATGCCCGTTCGTGGCCAGCCTGTGATCAACGAATTGATGGCCAGCAACGCCTCGACGCTAGCCGATGAAGATCGGGACTTTTCGGATTGGTTGGAATTGTACAACCCGGCGGCCGACGCGGTGAATCTAAGCGGCTGGTACCTCACCGACTCCGCGTCCAACCGGACGAAGTGGCAGTTTCCTGCGGTCAGCCTTCCCGCCGGAGGGTATCTCGTGATCTTCGCTTCGAACAAAGACCGTCGGGACCCAACCCGCGAGTTGCACACGAATTTTGCGCTTTCCGCCGATGGCGAATATCTCGGCCTGATCATGCCCGACGGCGTGACGGTCGCGTCGGAGTATGCCCCCGCATTTCCGGCTCAATCCGCCGGTACGACCTACGGTCTCGCTGCGGAGACGCTGACTCCGGCGTATTTGTCGAAACCCACTCCCGGCGCGCCCAACGGG
>CAYVDZ010001195.1:0-1807 GCA_964450575.1 uncultured Opitutus sp. | reverse complement strand
TCATGCGAACCACACGGAAGCCGAAAGTCTCGATGGCCGGCGAAAGCGTCCGGTCGAGGATGAACTCCTCCACAAATACCGGCGTCTGCAGCAGCGCATAACGCTTCCGCGCCGCGTCGGACAGATCCTGATACAAGTCGCCCAGGAAGCGTGTCTCCCAACTGGGATCCGAAAACTCGTGCACCGGGCGCCCGGTCTCCGGGTTCGTCTTGCGCCAGAAATTCAGGAACGCCGCCGCGGCATCGCCCGTCGGACCAACCGACCAGAGCGGATTGTGACGGCGGTCGAAGAACTCCTTCAGGCCGGGCAGCCCCTCCATTGCCTTGAACACATGTTCGAGGTATTCGCGCTCGGTGAGCTCCGGATGCTGGCGGAAAAACAGCTCATGCTGATCCCGCGCCCGCGCGACTCCTTCAGCATTCGGCCCGGCGAGGTAAAGCGTCTCGACCAACCCATTGTCCTCAAGAAAACGAATGAACACACAGGCAAGAACCCACGCCACCGCGACATTGGTGAGCTCGGCTTCGCGCCACGCCTTGTAGGTCTGCGCCGTCCGCTTCTGCGCACGTGCCGCCTCATACTGCGCCTGCAATGGAGCATTGACCGACGGCTCAGCGTCACACCGCGCGCGCAGGTCGTCTTCGAGTTTGGTAACTTCGGCCTGAAGGTCTTTGAGCAGGATGGACGATTGGATCACAGGGAAGATTGAGAGATGCCAAGAATCGTACAGATGGCCACGGAGGATTTTGGATGAATGAATTTATCGGTGCTCATTGATGTGACCCAGATTGAATCGCAGGGAAAAACAAAGAGGCCACAGATGGCACAGATGGGCACGGGTGTTTTGGGATCGATGAATTTATCTGTGCTCATCGGTATTATCTGTGGCCCTGATTGAATCTCAGAAAGAACAAAGAGGCCACGGATGGCGCACATGGGCACGAGTGCATCATCGAATGACCCGCTTCCAGCGAAGCATGGCCTCTTTGAAGTTGAAGAGAATGGCGAGGCGAAGACCAGTGATAGCGAGATAGCCGATCATCTGGGCGAAATGCGTCTCGTTGAAGTCGGTGACGCACTTCGGATCGACGATCACCTTCCCATCAACAATCAGGTCCGGGACCAGCGTGTCGACAATGATGCCGTCGTAGACAACATCGAACACGCGTTGCTGCTCGATGGCATGCCCGCGCTTCCGCAGCTCGATCGCCAGCGCATTTTCGCACGCCTTTTCTTTCAAACCCGGGCGTAGGGCATTGAGCACGGTCATCGCAGCGCCGACAATGTCATCGCTCAATTCCCGGTAGATGAATTCATCCGTGCCCATCAGTGTAATCGGTGGCGCCAATCGTTCGCCTCAGGAAAGGTTGCGCGCTTGGTCCCTCAACGGATGTTCAAACGCGGACGCATAAGCATTAAGTGTACGGGCAGGAATCCGCAGCTTCTTGCCGACCTGGCGCCATTTAGCGACGGCCGAATACACGTCGCGCAAGATTGATCTCGCGACCGCCGGTTTCAGCCCAAAACGCGGTGCCGCGGCGAGCGCCGCATCGATACTCGGTTCATCCTGATCTTCCGTGATGGCGGTCTTAGGAAGCTGGGAGCGCTCGATCTCCGGAACGGGATTCAGGTCGTAGGCCGGCGAGAGCGACCACTTCCCGGGCGTACGCATGAGGAATCCATGATTGCGCAGATGGTCGTCGTAGTTGCTTGCCAGCAGCGAAAATACGAGTCGGCGCCACAGTTCGCGGAGATCGCCGGCGGTGTCGTCGCCGAACTGACGAATGCCGTCCGCCAACAGCGTGTA
>CAYVDZ010001194.1:0-1812 GCA_964450575.1 uncultured Opitutus sp. | reverse complement strand
GATGCCGACTTTATGCGTGGTCATAGTAAGAAAACAGAGGGTTGGGTGAGGTGCCCAGTTTAGGCGGCAATGGATTCTTGCGTTAGGACAGTTCCGACTTTTGCTAGCACAAATCCGACACCATGCCTGCCTGGAGTCCCGTTCTAGTTCAAAAAATCGAGATCCACGCGCTGGGCTTTGTCCTGCGGAAACTCCAGCTGAACCGACATCGGGAAGCCGAGGTGAAGCCCCACCAACACGACTGGGCCCAACTCATTTTGTATCTCTCCGGGGAAGGCGCGCAACGCGTGGGCGAGCGCACGCGCACCGCGCGCACCGGCGATCTCTTTGTCATTCCCGCCGGCGTGCCGCATGGCTTCACGCTGCGCGGGCGCAGCCGTCCACTTTGCCTGGTGCTCGATTATCAACTCCAAGGCACCACCCGGCTCCGCGCGAGCCACCGGCGGCTCGCGCCAGACACCCTCAACGAACTTCACAGCGTGCTCGCCCGCGTTCCCGCCAAGGGGCGCCTGCACCTTGCCGATTACTCCGCGATTCTCGCCGTCGTGGCCCGCTTGCTGGACCACTCGCCGGCCGCCGCAGCCGGTGCGGCGAAAGGCGTTTTCTCGCAAGTCCGCGACCTGCTCCGCACCCCTGGCTCGCTCACCAACGTGGCGCGGAGCGCCGGCTATCACCCGGATCACCTGACGCGAAAGCTTAAACACGAAGCCGGCCTCGGCCTGCGCGCCTTGCGCGATCGGGTACGCCTTGAAGCGGCCCAGGCGGCACTTCACTCTTCACCTACGGTCGCCGAAGCCGCCGGGCAGTGCGGCTTCGACGACCCGAATTACTTCGCGCGCTGGTACCGCCAACACACCGGGCAGACTCCCAGCGCGTGGAAGCGAAAACAGAATCGTTCCGAGGCGTGAGGGTTCCCGGGCCCGATGACAGCACCTGCCCTGCGCGAGCAGGCCGGCGATTCCAGGCAGACGAGGTTCGATCCAGGTCAATAATGCCCGATTCGTCGTGTTGCCGATGCGCAGCCACACGATCATGGGCGTTATCGCTGTCAGCGCCGAGCGCGCGGCAAAATCTTCATCCTTGGTGACCAGAACTGCGCCGCTTCGCAACGCATGAGCCCAGATTGCGCCGTCGTTCGCCTCACGCAATCCCACGTCCTCGACGTGTTCGGCTTCGTGCTCCGCCTCCCGCAGCCAGCGCGCGAGCGAAGGGGGCAACTGGGCATCCACCAAAAACTTCACCGCGCCAGCGACAAGACCGCGTGATCGACCTGGCGCGCTGCGTATTCGAGCGCCGCTTGGATGTCCTCGCGATCTAGATAGGGATAGCTTTCGAGGATCTCCGCCTCCGTCGCCCCGCCGGCGAGCATATCGAGTACGTCCTTGACCCGGATGCGCATGCCCCGGATGCACGGCCGGCCGCCACATTGGTCGGGATTGAACGTGATGCGGTGCAATTGACTCATGACGCAACGTTACGCGCCAGTTTTCCCCTCCGCAAGCTCGGCTTCCTCGTCGGCGGGACGAGTCAGGCGGGCGATTTCGAACGGGGCCAGGTCGCGAATCGCGAATGCGCGATTGCGCACCCCGTATTTGGGTAGCTCAGCTATTGCAGCTTGCCCCAGAGGGCAGCTCGGTTGGCGGCAGGGTGCGCAAACTGCGATTGGAGTACGCGGGCGCCTGCTATCACGTCATCAATCGCGGCAACTACCGGCGGCATCTGTTCCGTGGCACAGGTGCGACGGCCGGCTTGAAGGAAGGTCAGGCTGAAACTTGCACCCATGTCCGAGTTCGTAGGCGTAGGGTTGCAGGT
>CAYVDZ010001193.1:0-1813 GCA_964450575.1 uncultured Opitutus sp. | reverse complement strand
CCCGCGCGGTGGCTCAGATAAAGCCAAAATCCGCGTAGACGGCGGACCGGGTTTGGGCAATGATGAGCGGACGTTTTCGCTGTTCGGAGTCCTTCCCCTGGGCTTCAGGCCAAAGCGCCGGTCAGGTTGAGTTCTCAGGCCCGTAAAACCCACCCCATGAAAACCTCTCGTATCCTCGGTCCGAGTACAGCGACGACGCGGCGGACGTTCCTGAAAAAATCCCTCACCGTCGGCGGCGCGCTGATGATGCCGATGATCGTGCCGTCGCGGGTGCTGGGCCTCGGTGGCAACGTGGCGCCCAGTAACCGCATTGTCCTCGGTGGGATCGGGCTGGGTCCGCGCGGGCGTCAGGTCCTCGCTTCGATGCTGCCGGAAAAGGATGTGCAGTTCGTCGCCATCACCGACGTTCAGGCGAGCCTTCGCGCCTCGATCAAAGCGATGGCCGATGAAACGTATGGCAACACGGACTGCGCCACGTACCGCGATCTTCGTGAGATGCTCGCTCGTCCTGACATTGATGCCGTGTTGATCGCCACCGGCGACCGCTGGCACACCCTCGGTTCGATCCTGGCGGCTCGCGCCGGCAAGGATGTTTACTCGGAAAAGCCGTGCGGTATCACGATCGCGCAATGTCAGGCGCTCTCGGATGTGATGCGCCGCAGCGGTCGCGTTTTCCAAGCCGGCACCCAACGACGAAACGTCCCGAATTTCCAGTTCGCGGTGCACCTTGCCCGGAGCGGAAGGCTCGGCCGGCTGCACACGCTGCACGCTTCCATTTACGATCTCGAGGTCATCCACGACTGGCTCCCCGCGGAGCCCGAACCGCCGAAGGATGTCATCGATTGGGACATGTGGCTCGGGCCCGCGCCGTGGCGGCCTTATAACCCTGCCTACGTCGTCGACCGGCGGTGGCGCGGATACTATGATTTCGACTCCGGCGCGAAGCTGTTGGATTGGGGTGCGCACACCGTTGATATATGCCAATGGGCCAACGACGCGGATAACACGGTGCCGATCGAGTATGAGCCCGACGGTAACACGGTCTACGCCCGCTATGCCAATGGAGTGAAGCTCGTGATGCGGCCGGACGGCTGGCTCGGGACGGGGACGTGTCCCGTGCGTTTTGAGGGTGACGAAGGCTGGATTGAAACCGGGGACAACGGATCGGTTGAACTGTATCCTGCGTCGTTGCGCAACGAATGGCGGGCCTTCACGATGCGCGGGACGGATGCGGCGCAGCACACGCGCGAGTTCCTCGACTGCGTGAAGTCGCGCGCCTTGCCGGCAGCGAACTACCAGGTGATGCGGCACTCGCACATTGCGTGTCACGCGGCCGCCATCGCCTGGCAGCTCGGCACCAAGCTCGCCTTTGATCCGGCCAAGGAAGCCTTCATCGGGCACGAGGGCGCGAACCGGATGCGCAGCCGGGCGATGCGCGAGCCGTGGGTGATTTGAGTCGTGGATTCAAATCGGAGCGTGCCCGGGAGTGAAGGGGAGCTGCCACCCGTTCGCCTCGTTTTTGGCCGCTGGGTCCCCTTGCTGATCAACTTTCTGGATACGCCTAACGACTGTCCGCCATGAACCTTTCCCGCCGTCTTTCCCGATTCGCGCTGATCGCAGCACTCCTTTCTCCCGCGGCCTTCGCCGCCGTCTCGACGGCTGCGCCGGATGCAGCGAAAACGCGGCAGTTAGTCACGGTGCTCCAATCCGACGCGGCGCTGCACGAACGGGCGCGCGCGTGTCAGCAACTCGCCATAATCGGAACCGCCGAAGCCGTGCCGGCGCTCGCCGCGCTGCTGGCTGACGAGAAGCT
>CAYVDZ010001192.1:0-1814 GCA_964450575.1 uncultured Opitutus sp. | reverse complement strand
CTCCTTCACCGCCGGTGGCCCCACCATTGTCCAGGACGGCGGCGCGCCCAAAGGCGGACTCGTCCTCGCGAGCGACGGCTTTCTCTACGGTGCGACGACCACCGGCACTGCCGCCAGCACCAACCTCAACGACCGCAACGGCGTCATCTACAGGATCGCGCCTGACGGTTCCGACTATCGTATTCTCTATTCCTTCGACGGCGGAGATGCTCGCGCCAACGGCACCGGTCCGAACAGCCTCATCGTTGGCCGCGATGGCAATCTTTACGGCACGGCGTTGGGTGGTCCGGCCGCGGGGGGAGGCACGGGCGGCGTGATCTTTCGGCTGCAGACCGACGGCAGTGGCTTCACCATCCTAAAAACCTTCGGCAATTTAAGCACTCCCACCGTGATTCATAATCCGCAGTCGCCGCTCCTCCATGCGTCCGATGGTTACCTCTATGGCACTGCGCGCACGGGCGGTGCGACGGGCGACGGCCTGATTTTCAGGCTGCTGCCCGATGGGGCCGCCTTTGAAATTATCCATACTTTTTCCGATCGCACACCGGCGGGTGGTCTCGAGCCGTCGGGAGCGTTTTTCCAAGGAAGAGATGGCGCTCTTTATGGTCGGACCAATTTTGGAGGCACCATCGGGAACAACGGAGTCATCTACAAGATTCGCACCGATGGGACAGCCTTTCGCGTGCTCGCCAACTTGCCTGCCGTCCGGGCACTTAACTTCGCCGGTTTGGTTCAGGGGATCGACGGCGCCCTCTACGCCACGACCGACGGCACCATCGTTCGGGCCGCCGAGCCTCCAGGCATCGAAATTACCTCGCAACCACGTAGCCAGACCGTCGCGCCCGGTGGCAATGTGAGCTTCGGCGTCACCGCTCCCACCGCCACCACTTATCAGTGGCGGCGCAACGGCACCAATATTGCGGGCGCGACCGCCTCAACCTACACGATCAGTAATCTCTCCACCGCGGCCAGCGCGACCTACACCGTCGTCGTCGGGAACGCCAACGACAACGTCACGAGCCAAAACGCCGTGCTCCTCGTCGCCGTGCCCAATCCCGGCCGGCTCATCAATCTTTCCGTGCGGACCAGTGCCGGCAGTGGCGCAGAGACGCTCATCGCAGGCTTCGTTATCGTCGGCACCGGTTCAAAACAAGTCGTAATCCGCGCCATCGGTCCCACGCTCGATGTCTTCGGTGTCACCGGAGTGCTGGCGGATCCCCGCCTCGAACTGCACACCACGATCAACAATCGCGACACCACGATCGCCTCCAACTCCGGCTGGGGTGGCACGCCGGCGCTGAGCACCGCCTTTTCCCAGGTAGGCGCATTTCCGCTCGGAGCAACGTCGCGCGATGCCGCGCTGCTTTCGCCGTTGGCGACCGGCGCCTATTCCGCCTGGGTCCTCTCCGCGTCCGGTGGCACAGGCGTTGCGCTGGTCGAGGCCTACGACGCCGATGGTGCAGCCAGCGCCTCCCGCTTCGTCAATCTCTCCGCGCGCACGGTCGCTGGCACCGGCACGCAAACGCTCATCGCGGGTTTCGTCCTCTCGGGCAATGTCCCCCGGACGCTCCTAATCCGCGGAATTGGCCCCACACTCGAACTTTTCGGTGTCACCGGAGTGCTGGCGAATCCCCGCCTCGAACTGCACACCACGGTCAACAACCTCGACACCACGGTTGCTGCCAACTCCGGCTGGGGCGGCTCTGCCGCGCTCAGCGCCACCTTCGCGCAAGTCGGCGCGTTTGGCCTGCCCGCGACTTCCGCCGATGCCGCGCTTCTCATCACCCTCACCCCCGGTTCCTACACTGCCCAGG
>CAYVDZ010001191.1:0-1820 GCA_964450575.1 uncultured Opitutus sp. | reverse complement strand
CGAGGTTTCCACCTCCATCTGATTGTGGACCCGAATCACGGCGCGGTCGCCCTCGGTGAATCGCAGGGTCGGCCCCGGCAGCTGGCCATTGATTGCCATCGCCTGGACAGCACGGCCGGTGAAGTTCACGTCCTGGTGGGCAATGGTGAGATCGTATTCCACCGTCGCCGCCGATAGCATCGCTCCCGGCACAAACCACGCCAGACTGCCGAGCAGTCGCGTGGCCGGTTTGATCAGGTTTGCGACGGTCTGGCGAAAGACATTTTGAGAATGATCGGGTATTTTCATTTCATGAAGGAATCAGTCTGCGCCGTTTCGGTCATTTTCCAGATCTCCTCATCCGTGGGCGTGGGACCGAAGGCGGGCATGGCCGTCATTCGTCCGCATGGTTTATAGGAAATCTCCGTCGCGGTGCTACGACGAGCCTGCCACCAGACGATTCGGCAGGTGAGGGGAGGCAGCAGTTTCATTTGAAGTCGCACCATAGGGTCGCTGCGATTGTTTGTCGCTGAGCAACGTCGTGCCTAGGCGGAATATTTCACCCTCTGGCGTGGACGGTCTACCCGCTGGGTACAGCTATAATTACCTTGTTATGGCGAGACTGCAAACCAAGCCCGGGCGCTTGCATGGAATGAGCAATCAACCAAGCCTTGTCATAGCGAGAGCTGGATCAAGCGAAGCTTGCGTGGTGGGGGCAATGAACCTCCTCAATTGTCATGGCGAGAAGCGAAGCGACGTGGCCATCCAGCTGGATCACCCCATCCCGTGAAGCGGGACTCGTGATGACTGCACGTGTGTTCATAGAAGGAGCGCAGCAACGAAGCGATCCATCCAGCTGGATCGCTCCGCCCCCGTTCCTCGGGTTCGCATGACAAATCCGAGTCTTAAATATTCGGGCCAGGCATTATTTCTTTCCTTCGCGATGTTCTTTCTGCGCGTCCGATTTTTCGTCCATGCCCTTCATGGCCCCCATACCCTGCATCATGGGGCATTGCGCCACGGACTCCGGCCCCATCTGCATGTGGTGCATCATATGTCCCATCATCGAGTCATCCATTTTTGCCTTCTGCGCATCGCGCGCGGTTCGCTGTTCCGCCAGCTGCGTGACGATGCCTGCCATCAGTCCCAGTTTTTGTTTTTCGGGCGCGCGGTTCATCGCGGCGACCTGTTCGGCGAGGGCCGGGTTTTGCGTCATTATCGCTTTTCCCATTTCCTGTTTCTGTTCCATCATTTGGTCGCAGTCACCCATCATCTTTCCCTTCATCATCGTTCCTCCCATCATCTTTTCGCCCTTCATCGGCATTCCGACCTTGGATGAAGCCGATTGAGCGCCGAGGGTGGTCCACGCAGCCGAAAAGACTGCAAGGGCAAATGCGGAGCGAAGGAGAAGTTTGGTTAGGCTTGTTTGTTTCATGATGGGTAACGTTGGTTGGTTTTTTCTCTGCGCTCGTTTTTTCGAATTACACGCGCTCTGAAAGCTCGCTCTTCCGTCATTGAGCACACGTCCGAGCCTGCATTTTACTCCGTTTGGAGCGGCTGCCCATGGGCTTGAACCCTACCGTTAAACGTGCGACCCAGCTCCGGGCCCTCAATGCCGATCCGGTCGCTGCGACGGCTCTCCGCCCGTGGCAAGCGCCTCGATCCACACATCCATTTGCTGGCCGACAAAGAGCGGAAGGTCGCCGCGCGGAAAACTGAAGATCACTTGGAGTACGCGGGTATCGACGGATTTCGGATGGGGTCATGTCGGGATTTCGGATGGGGGATTTCGGATGGATTTCGGATGGGGTCATGTCGCGAATCGCGAATGCGCGATTGGG
>CAYVDZ010001190.1:0-1824 GCA_964450575.1 uncultured Opitutus sp. | reverse complement strand
CCATGAGCGTCGCAAAGAGGTCGCCGTCGAAGCCGCGGGTGACGCTCTCAGGGTTAGGGCCGACGGAGATGGATTTAAGCCGGGCAGAGGGGGAGGCGAGGCGGACAAGGGCGAGCCAATCATTGGAATCAGGGGCGGTGAGACGGACACGCGCGCCGCCCTGCACCGGGGCCGCAGCCAGCAGCGCGCCGCCTTCGCGTGGGTTAAACCAGGATACGGTGAATGCGCCGGGGGCGACGGTGAGGTCGAGCGAGGCATCTCCACCGGCTGGCAGATAGACAAGGTAGAGCCGGCCGGGCTCGGCGAGGCAGTAGCGCGAGTTGTCGTGGGCGGCGTTGCCCACCAGCTCATCGGTGTTGGTCATTCGGGTGAGCGGAATCCCGTGCTCGCGGAAAAAACCGAGCGCAATGCGACAGTAATCCCAGGAGCGGTCCCGGCTGCGGAAGTCCTCGAGGAGGAGGTCGTTTTCCGGGAGCTGATAGCCGAAGTAGTATTCGACGCCGGCGCCGCCGGCCATGAGCGTGCCCCAAAGCGTGGCTTTACGGATGTCGTGCAGATCGTAGCCGACGGGACTGCCGTTCTTGTTGAGCCCGGCGTAGCCTTGGTAGCCGGGGTCGGGAGGCACGCCCTGGTTGGCGGGATTCTGCTCGTCGTTGCAGACGACCCACGGTTTGCCTGCGGCGGCCGAGGCGCGGACCCAGTGCAGGGTCTGCTGGTGCGCGGCTTTCCAACTGTTTTGCGCGGAAGCGCCGGTGAGCTCGGACTGTTTGCCGAGGAGGTTCTTGTATACCTCGTCCTGCTGATCCGGGAAGCTGTGGATGACGAGCAGGTGGTCGTAGGGATCAGTGTCGCGGATGAACTGTGCCATGGCGCGTTGTTCTTCGGGCGTCTGGGTGTTCTCCTCACCGATGTTCCAGTTCAGGGCGAGGTTGTGGCCGAAGCGGGCAATCATCTCACGGAAGTAGAGACGGCGCTCCGGGCCGGTGGCACCGGCGTCGAGGGCCTCGGGGATGATCTTCGCGATCTTGCGAGCGGTGTCGCGGTGGTCGTCGTTTTCGTTTTCCTGGAGTTTAAAATGCAGGAAGATGCCGCGGGCCTGGGCGTGCTCAAACACGATGGACCACTGGTCGAGGCGCGAACAATCGTAGTGCAGCTTCTCACCGCGCGCAACGAAAGGCCAGATGTTGTCCCCGTCGCCGGCGGCGTTGTAGGTGAGGAAGGAGACGGCGTTGGCACCTTTGCCGGCGAGATAGTTGAGGGCGCCGATGAGGCCCTTCCCCTTGCCGCCGCGCCAGGTGGGATCGCCGTCGCGCCAATCGGCGAGGTGCGGGGCCCACGTCTTCAACGGCACTTCCTTCTTCAGGGCGATGGTGTCGTCGAAATCAGTGTAAGCGAGCAGGGTCTCGGGCGCGTCGGCGCCAGCCTTGAGGAAGGGCTGGCCGGAGCCGGCGGCGACGAGATAATGGCCGCCGCGGTAGGTGAGCCGCCCGCCGGCGCGGAAATCAGGGGCACGCTTGTCGGTGCCGGCGACGGTGAAGGAACCGGTGAGGCCGTCGAAGGGCGCGAGCTGGGCGCCGCCGCCGTAGGTGGCGGCGTTGGGGCCGCGCGTGAAGGATAGCTTGTAGGTCCACTTGCCTCCCCGGTCAGGCGAGAGGTGGGCGCGCCAGACGGTGCCCGCCGTGGCGGAGGTTTCGGCGGCGCGACCGTCGGCGGCGAAATAGCCCGGCACGACGTAGCTGGGGGCGCCGGACTCGTGGGTGAAGGTCACATCGAAGCGGGAGTCGGTGAAGGGATTCGGAGTGGAGTCGGTCTCGGCGGCAAAAG
>CAYVDZ010001189.1:0-1826 GCA_964450575.1 uncultured Opitutus sp. | reverse complement strand
CTTCAATGGTGTTACGCGCAATCAGACGGTAGGCGATGACTTGGTTCCTTTGGCCGATGCGGTGGGTGCGATCGATGGCTTGCGCCTCGACGGCGGGATTCCACCACGGATCAAAGAGGACAACATAGCTCGCGGCGGTCAGGTTTAGTCCCGAACCGGCGGCTTTGAGGGAGAGGAGAAAAACGGGGATTTCAGGATCGGCTTGAAATTGATCGACCAAACCCTGCCGGTTTTCGGTTTGCCCGGTGAGCAGAAGATGGCGGATGCCACGCGCGGTGAGTTCAATGCGGATGAGGTCCAGCATCTTGACGAACTGGGAGAAGACCAAGACCTTGTGGCCTTCGGAAATGAGCGGATCGAGGGTGTCGAGGAGCGCCTCGAGCTTCGCGCCGGGAAGTGGCAGCGACTGGGGCGATGGGGCGCTCTCCGCCTCGGCACTCGTAAGGGCGGACTCCGAGCCGCCAGAGTCGATCACCGTCGATTTCGCGCTGGAGCGGGCCCGTGCGCTCGCGCGCGCGGACTTGGAGGAGGGACCAGCCGACTGCTGCAGATCCTTGGGCGTTTGCTGCAGGAGTCGGGGATCACAACAGATTTGCCGCAGGCGTAGGAGGGATTGGAGAATGTTGAAACGCTGGTTGTCGAACTCGCGATTGCTCTTTACGCCGAGGAGAAGCGCGCGCGTGTGTTTGAGCTCGGCGTCGTAGAGGCGGCGTTGTTCACCTTCGAGTTCGACCACCAGCTCCTCTTCAATGCGCGGGGGAAGATCCCGGGCGACTTGGGATTTCGTGCGTCGTAAGAGAAAATGTTTTACGCGCTGGGCGAGACGAGTCCGCGCGCCGGTGGGGTCCGCCTTGTCATTATAGAGGCGCTTGAATGAGGTTTGCCCGCCCAGGAGGCCCGGTTGCGCAAAGGAGAAGAGACTCCACAGGTCGAGCAGACGGTTTTCCACGGGTGTGCCGGTGAGGACGAGGCGGTGTGACGTGGGGAGGGCGCGGGCGGCTTGGGCCGTAGCGCTGACGGGGTTCTTGATATTCTGACCTTCGTCGAGGACGACGGCGTCCCATTTCTCGGAGGCGAGCGCGGTGGCATGGAGGCGAAGTTGAGTATAATTCGCGATCAGGATGTGAGGCCGGAACGCGTCGCGCCCGGCGATCGGTTTCAGAGTTACGCCTTCGGATTTAACGCGGGCGGAGGAGCCGGAAGGGGCGGCCGGTTGTGATACGAGGGCGGAGGTGAAGAGGGTGGTGGCGATAGCCGGAGCAAAGCGGGCCGTTTCAAGCTGCCAGTTTACCACGACCGACTTTGGGCAGATAACGAGGGCACGGAAGGGGCGGTTGGCGGGCACGCGTTTCCTCTGAAGGGAGCCGTTGGGTTCAGATGAGCCCACGGTCGGTTTGCGCGTGACGCTCACGGAGTTGGAGGCGGCGTGGTTGGCGGCCGTGCGGTCTGCGAGCCACAGGAACCAGGCGAGAGTTTGCAGGGTTTTTCCAAGTCCCATGTCGTCCGCCAGGATGCCGCCGAAATTGTTTTCTGCGAGGAACGCCAGAAAATGGAACCCTTCGTGTTGGTACGGGCGGAGGTCGGCGACAAGGCCCGGCGGAATCGGGGGCATCACGCAGGCACGAAGGGACGCCGCGCGGTCGCGGACTTGGTTCCAGAGCTTTTCGGGAAGGACATCACGGAGCGCGTCATCAGCGAGCTGGAGGGCGTGAAACCGGAGCGGGTCACGGCCCGGCTCGATCGCGGCGGCATCGGGATTGAGGCCGAGCCGCGCGAGTTTTTCCTGCGTGGCGGTTGAGTCGTCGAGCGTGAGGCGACGCCAGCCG
>CAYVDZ010001188.1:0-1828 GCA_964450575.1 uncultured Opitutus sp. | reverse complement strand
CCGCCCGAGGGCACGGCCGACCATCAGTTTCACCATCGCCTCGTGACTGATCTGCTCCCGCGAAAGTTCACCCGCATTCTCGCCGTCGCGCAGCACGATCACGCGATCCGCGAGTTCCTTCACTTCGCCCAGGCGGTGCGAAATGAAGATGATCCCGACGCCGCGCGCACGCAGCTCTTTCACCACGCGGTAGAGCTGATCCGTCTCGTGCTGACTGAGGCTTGACGTCGGCTCGTCCATGATCAGCACGCGCGCGTTCGTGCTAAGCGCCCTGGCGATCTCGACGAGTTGCTGGTGACCAAGAGAGAGGCTGCCGACGATCGTGTGCGGAGGACAGCTCAGACCGACTTGCGAAAGCAAGGGAGCGGCGTCGGCGTAAAGCCGGCGGCGGTCCACGAAACCGAATCGTTGCGGCTCGCGTCCGAGGAACAGGTTCGCCGCGACATCAAGGTTGTCCGCGAGATTCAGCTCCTGATGGATGAGCGCAATCCCGTGACGTTCCGCGGCCCGGACACTGTCGAGGTGGACCGGCCGGCCCTCGACGAAAATTTCTACCTCGTCGGGCTGCTGCACCCCGCCGATAATTTTCATCAGCGTGCTTTTGCCCGCCCCGTTTTCGCCGATGACGGCAAGCACTTCGCCGCGGTGGAGCGAAAGCTCGACCTGGTGCAACGCCGTGACTCCGGGAAAGCGTTTGGATAATTGCCGGATGGCGAGCAGCTCGCGGGGAGACGACGGAGGGAGACTCATGCAACGGGCAGGTGGCGTGGTGCCATCGGGACTGCCGAGCATGCGTTATTTCCCCGCCGCCTGCATCTGCTTCAGGTCCGATTGGAATTTCCTCACGTTGGCCTTGGTCACTTCGATGATGGGCACTTCGAGGAAGCCGTTGGGCGGGAGGACGGAACGGTCGCCATGCGCGAGTCCCTTGAGGATGCGGACGCTTTCGTATCCGTAAAAAAAGGGCTGCTGGCTGATGGTGCCGAACACATGCCCATCAATGATGCCCTGCAGCACCGCATCCTGTTCGTCGAAGCTCACGATCTTGATCCTGTCCACTCGCCCCGCTTCTTTCACGGCTTCGAGGCATTGCGGAGCGTTGTAGGCAAAGAGGCCGACCATGCACGCGAGATCGGGGGTCGAAGCCATGGCATCCTGCGCATTCGCCTTGGCGCGGGCGTAGTCGAAATTGTCGGTGCGGGTGTCGAGAATTGTATACTTCGCGCCGACCAGCGGTGCGCCCGGAGGGTCGACCTTCATCGCTCCGGGCGCCGGCACCGTCCGGTCGAGTAATTCGTCGATGACGCAGCCGGGTGCGATCATGTTGACGGTGATGCCCCAGCGAGCGACCTCGGTCGCAAGCCCGCGATTGAATCCGTTCTGGCCGCCCTTCGCGGCAATATAGGCGGTGAAATTCGGCACGCCGCGCGCGACGACCTCGGAGCCGATGTTGATGATGCGGCCCCAGCGTTGCTGCTTCATGTGCGGCAGGCACGCGCGGGTGAGCAGGAACGGACTCTTGACGAAAAAATCGAGCATCTGCTGGTAGAACGCCCACTCGTATTCCTCGATCGGCTTCTGCGGCTGAGCGGGCGTCGCGTTCAGCACCAGGATGTCCACCGGGCCGAGCGTCTTCGCAATGGCGGCCGTCATGTGGTTCACCCCGGCCTCGCTGGTGACATCGCCGCGCACGAGCATGCCGTCGCAACCCGCGGCTTGGAACTCCGCCCACGCCGCATCGGCCCGCGGGGTATTGTGCTGGTAATTAATGGCGACCTTCGCGCCCGCGCGGCCAAGGGCAATCGCCATCGTCCGTCCGAGGCCGGTG
>CAYVDZ010001187.1:0-1828 GCA_964450575.1 uncultured Opitutus sp. | reverse complement strand
GTACTGGCTCGCGTTGGCGACCACGAGGGTGAAGGCCCGCAGGGTTTCCCGGCGAACTCCGTGCGCGAGGGTGTATTCCTGCGGTTGCCAGGTCCGGAAGGCGCGGGCACTCGTCAGCAGGTAGCGGAAGAAACCGCGGCGGTGCGATTGATTGAAGCGATGGGCGATCTCCGCTTCGAATCCGATTCCCGCGGCACAGAAAAACGCGTGGCCGTCCGCCACGCCTGTATCAATTGTCTGGATGCGTCCGTGGTCGAGGATGCGCAGTGCGTGCTGCACGGGCCCGTGCAAACCGAGGTGCCGGCCGAAGCCGTCTCCCGATCCGGCGGGAATCAAGCCCAGCGTGGCTTGGGTTCCGACGAGGGCGGTTGCGACTTCGTTCATCGTGCCATCGCCGCCGACGGCCACCACGAGTTCGAAGCCTTCGGCGATGGCTTCGGCGGCGAGCGCTGAGGCGTGGCGCACGTGCTCGGTCAGGACCACGTCGGCACCCCGTTGTTGAGCGAATTCGCGGACGGGACCGACCAGGCGGGCGGCACCGCCCGAGCGGAGATTAACGATGAAACGCGTTTTCAGGGGCAAAGAAGGGAGGGGAACGCTCGGTGGTCGGCGGATCGACCGCAATGCCAACCTTGACGCGGTTAGCATCGCGTCTACGTCGCGTCGTGGTGGCGCACTCCTCGCTCGCCGGCGGGACCGGGGTCGGTATGGGTGAGGGGATGAAGCGTGTTTTGCATGTCCTGACCGGGCCAACGGCGGTGGGCAAGACGGAGTGGGCGTTGCGTTGGGCGGAGCGAAATGCGGCGGAGATTGTGTCGTGCGACTCGCTGCTGTTTTACCGCGGGATGGACGTGGGCACCGCGAAGCCCACTGCGGCCGAACGGGCGCGGGTGCCGCATCACCTCATCGATCTTTGTGCGGTGACGGAGCGGATGGATGTAACGCGGTATGTGGCGGCCGCGCGGCGGTCGGTCGCCGAAATTCTGGAGCGAGGCCGGGCGGTCTTGGTGACGGGAGGGAGCGGCTTTTATCTCAAGGCGTTTTTTGCGCCGGTGGCCGATGATATTGCAGTGCCGGCGGAGGTTCGGGCCGAGGTGGCGGCACTCTCGATGGACGAAGTCGTCGCGCGTTTGCGCAGCTTGAACCCGCAGGGTTTGGGAGCGCTCGATGTGGCGAATCCCCGGCGGGTGGTGCGGGCGCTGGAGCGTTGTGGGGTGTCGGGGCGAACGCTGGCGGACCTCGCGGAGGCGTTTGCGCGGCAGCCCTCGCCGTTTGCGGAGTATGCTGTGACGCTGACGCGGCTGGATCGGGCGCCGGAAAATTTGGCGCGGCGGATCGAGCAACGCGTTGATGCGATGCTGAGCGAAGGGCTGGTTGAAGAAGTTCGGCGGCTGCGAGGCGATGGGATCGAGGCCAATCCGAGTGCTGCGCGCGCGATTGGTTATCGAGAAGTGATCGCGATGCTGGATGGCATGCTGCCGGCCGGAGAATTGGCGGGGAGCATCGTGAAGAATACAGGTGCGTTGGTGAAGAAACAGCGGACCTGGTTTCGAACCCAGCTGCCTCCGCATCGGGTCTTGGACGCGGCTACACTTCGCGATGAGCACGAGCTATTCGATTCGGATGCCGCGTAACGGGAGTGGAGACTTCGTGGAGGGAGCGTGCGTTTCCGCGATCCCCGGCCTCCGAACAGAGATTATTGGTTCCTTGTTGTTTCCGGTGAGTACAGAAGAATGAACAGAAGGTAACGGAGGAAACGAAGATCCAATCTTTCTGGCGCACACCTTCGTTTGCTTCGTTAACTTCTGTTTCAATTCCGATGCGCGCC
>CAYVDZ010001186.1:0-1835 GCA_964450575.1 uncultured Opitutus sp. | reverse complement strand
GTGGGCACGCCGACGCCGGCAACCGGCATGGCGATGACCTTCGGCGAGACGTTCACCCAAGGCGCCACCGGACGCGGCGGGGTCACGCTGGGCAATCTCGGCGCCGGGGTCGTCCAGAAACTGGATACGAAGGCCGCCAGCCTGCGCTATCGCTTCGACGACGGCACCTGGCGCGTGAGCGCCGGCGCCGGCAAATCCAACTCCGCGGGTGGCTATCAGGACACGCGAAACGGGCGTTTCCGCACCCTCGGCATCGTCATGGCCAATCCCGTGCGCGTCACGCTGTCGGATATCGACGTCGTGCGGCCGCAGACGATCCGGGTTTTCGACAACAACAACCGCGAGGTGGATATCTACGACCTCAATAACTACCGGCTCAACACCGCCCAATCCACGCCGCGCCCGATTCGCGACAGCCTGAGCAACGCGAAACTCGATGTGCGCCGGAGTCTCACGTTTCTCCCGGTGCCGGCCGCGGTGCAGATCGGCGGGCTCACCCGCGTGAAAGTGCGCGATGTGCGCCGCCAGAGCATCAACTGGACCTACAACGGTCCGGACGGCAACGCGGCCACGCCGGACTCGCCCGAGCCGTATCGGATGACCAATTACGTCAACCAGCCGGAGTATTTTGGGTTTCGGAACATGCCCTGGGTCTCGACCTACAAAGCCTGGGAGGCGTTTGTCGCCAGTCCCGCGCTCTGGTCGAAGACCGTTCCCCAGCAGTTCGCCGAGGAGCAATTCCGGATCAACAATTCGGAGCGGCTGGAGGAAAGCGTTTCCGCCGGCTACGCGCAGACGGAGCTGAGCCTGTTGCGCAACCGGCTGAAGGTGCTGGCCGGGGTGCGCTACGAGCAGACCACGGCCAAGGGCGAAGGCGTGAGCTTCGATCCCAACGCCGTCTGGCTGCGCGCTCCGGATGGCGGATTCGCGCACACGGCGGCCGGGGCGCGCATCCGCCGACCGGAGGCGGGCGCAGTGAGCTCGCTCGAAGAGCTCAAACTCACCCGCAAGGACCGCGGGTTCCTCGCCGACCGCTCTTACGACGGCTACTATCCCAGCGCGCATCTCACTTACCATCTCAAGGAAAACTTTCTGCTGCGCGGCGCCTACGCCCGGACCTATGGGCGGCCGGACTTCACGAACCTCATTCCCAACGCCACGATCGACGAGACGGATTTCCAGGACAACGTCCCCGATCCCGACCAGATCCCGGGTCGCATCAACGTGCGCAACACGGGTCTGAAACCGTGGTCGGCCGACAACTACGATCTCTCGCTCGAATACTACACGGACCAGGGCGGCTTGTTCAGCGCCGGCGTGTTCCGCAAGGACATCAAGAACTTCTTCGGCAGCGTGGTGAAGGTCGCGACCGCGGCCGACCTGGAGTTGCTCGACCTCGATCCGCGCTACCTCGGCTGGCGCCTGACGACCACTTACAACCTGCCCGAAACGGCGCGCGTGACCGGCGTCGAGTTTAACTTCCGGCATTCGCTGCGCGCGCTCGGCGGGTGGGGCCGGTATTTCCAGGCGTTCGTCAACGGCACCAAACTCGACCTCGATGGCAGCAAGGATGCCGACTTCGGCGACTTTGTGCCGGAGAGTGCCAACTGGGGCGTGAATTACAGCCGGAAGCCTTTTGCGGTGATGGCCAAATGGAATTATCGCGGCACCCAGCGGCGCGATCGCATCGCGGCGCTGGGGACCGATGCGTTCGAATATGTGAAAGGGCGAATCACGCTCGACGTGAACATCGATTTTCAGCTTCGGACCAATCTGTTCCTCTATTTCAACGGTCAGAACATTCTGAACGTGCCCGAAATCCTCCAGCGCTACGG
>CAYVDZ010001185.1:0-1841 GCA_964450575.1 uncultured Opitutus sp. | reverse complement strand
TCTTTAGAGTGAGGCCTCTCCGCCCGGTTCGGTCACTCCCTGCCGGGAACGGCGCGCCGGACGAGGTGCTGACACGCCTGCAACGGTGATGTCTCGCGTCGGCATCCTGACCACGGGGACGGCATCGGCTTTTGGCCGATCGTTGGCCCCGTGTTACGGGTCTGACCTCTTACCTCTTAGGCTGCGTTTGACGTTTGCAGTAGGGTGATCCCGCTTTACGGGACCGCCCCAGTGAGGAGGTTCACGGGCTTTGCCTAGGTCCGTTCTCTCCCCGCCCGCAGGTTTCCTTTTCGTGTCCACCTCGTGCTGCGAGTTGGGCCTTTTGGCGGGGTCGTCCCGCCGGAAACGCGTGAGCGTTCTGGTCTGCGCAGTAGCAGCCGCTACCTCTGGGGTAACTGCGTTGGCCCAAGGGTCGAAACCTCCCAGTGGGCCTGACTCCACTTGGCGCGGTTTCTGATCGTGCCTCGCGGCTCAGTTCCTAGTTCGTGTGTGGACTGACCGGACACGACTCCGGCCAGAGGAACTGGTGATATATGCCTCGTCACTGGCTTTCGCCGCAAGAGGGGACGGCGGCACCAGCTGCCGCCGACCTTTCCCCGGTCGCCCGGGATTATCCCAATCGCGCTCTCGGCGTCCATTTCAGGCCCGCCGCACCACGACTGTTCTATCAAGGAACAGCTTTACTCTGCGCAGGAAGCGTGGATTCGGAAGTTTTTGTTCTGCACAACCTATTCACCGAACGGCGCGGTGAATATCTTGGGGATATCCTTATGCACCGGTTATTCACCGGCACCGATCGTCCACCGGTGCGCTCCGCACTGCATCCGGCGTCACCTCGTTCTCGACTCTGCGGCGTCCGGACTGTTCGACTGCGCAACTGCTCATGCCGATGTCTCCCCGCGAACTTCCCATCTACGAACTCGAAACCGCCGTGGTTGCTTCGCTGCGGGCGCAAGGCCGTTTGATCGTACAGGCGCCGACGGGTTCGGGCAAATCCACGCAGATTCCGCAGATGCTGTGGGCTCATGGATTGCTGGGCGAAAAAGGAGAAGTCGTCGTCCTGCAACCACGACGGCTCGCCGCCCGCATGCTGGCAAAGCGCGTCGCCGAAGAGGCCGGCACTGCGCTCGGTGAAGGCGTGGGCTATCAGATCCGGCTGGAGTCACGGGTCAGTGAACGAACCCGGATCCGGTTTGTGACGGAAGGAATTATCCTGCGGCAGATGTCGTTTGACGCGACGCTCCGCGGCGTGAAGGCGATCGTGTTTGATGAGTTTCACGAGCGTCATCTCTATGGGGATATCTCCCTCGCGCGCGCGGTGCAGATTCAGCAGAGCATCCGGCCTGACCTGAAGATCATCGTGATGTCGGCGACACTGGATGCGGGCGCGTTGAAGACCTATCTGGAGCCCTGCGACGTATTGGTTTCTCAAGGACGCAGTTTTCCGGTGCGGATCGAGTACCTGCCGAAGACCGTAAACTTCGAACAGGAACCGGTGTGGGAGGTCGCCGCGCGCGAATGTGAACGCGTTGCCGCCGGGAATGGCGGGGACATGCTCGTCTTCATGCCGGGTGCGTATGAAATCAGCCGCACGGTGCAGGCGATTCAGGGAACGCGGGCCTTGCGTGAGTTCGTAGTGTTTCCCCTGCATGGCGAGTTGCCGCCGGAACAGCAGGATCGCGCCGTGGCGCGGGCTGAGACGCGCAAGATCATTGTGTCCACCAACGTGGCCGAGACCTCGTTGACGATTGAAGGCGTCACCACGGTCGTTGATTGCGGACTGGCCCGGATGGCGCGTTTCGATCCGCACCGCGGCATCAACACGCTGTTGATCGAGAAGA
>CAYVDZ010001184.1:0-1843 GCA_964450575.1 uncultured Opitutus sp. | reverse complement strand
AACAAAGAAAACGAAGGTGTGCGCCAGGAAGATTGGATCTTCGTTTCCTCCGTTACCTTATGTTCCTTCTTCTGCGCTCACCGGAAACAGCGAGGAAACAAATCTGTGGATCCAACTGCCGTTTCCTGATTAAAGGAGGGCGGTCGTTGCTATCGCTGAATGTAAAACCGGCGATCGGTTCTCGGCTGGAGGGGCCTCGGCGAAGAATTCCACGATATGCTCCAATTGGCGATAACCGCGTTCCCGGAGCTTGCGCTGGACGCTTTCGATCACCGCGTGGAGTTCGCTGGATAAATCCTCGTCCAGTTGTTCGACTTGAGTCGTTCCTCGGCGGACGAGCGGATAACGTCGCTGGCATTCGGATGCGACCAAGTAAAGCGCGGCGCCTCGCCCACCAAACCCGCTTCGGTAAACCACCCCTGCTTTCTCAAAAGCAGCAATACAGCGATAAAAGGTCACCAAGTCACACGTTTCACTTCCGGTTTGGCCGTAGAGCTGTTCGATCGTCGCCGGTTGGTGCATCCGGCATAAAACGGAAAGGAGGGCCAATCTTGGTTGGGTAATGCGTAATCCGGACGTTCTTAATTTCAGAATGATGGCATCCTGATCGACCGCCGGCGATCCGAACGGGGAGTTGGTCTGAGTCGATGAAATCATGGGAAAAGCGTCTAACTGCCTACCTCAACACTTTGACCGCATTGAGGTTTGTTCCGGTGAAAGTCCCAGATGGTTCGAAGGTGAGAAAAGGTGAGGGAGTGCTCTGCGCTGGGTGAGAAGATCCAGTCAGAGCGGTGGCTTGGCCTGTGTGATTGCTGATTTCGCGCCAATTCTGCTGACTTATTTTCAAATTACTTATAATAAATGTGATGCGAGTTTTTATATACTTTTCCCGTCTGGCCCCGTTTCGAAGCCGTAACCCAATTTTGACAGGAATTCTACGTTAAAGTCCTGAATTGAGCGATTAGTCGCTGAAATCAAGTGGCTTGCATAAAATTTCAATTCTGTAAAGAAACACGACGCTCTTCGGGCGAAATGCGAGTCGAGTCCCACCCCTTGGAACCAAAAGGCGGATCGACGGCCACGGTCGCCTCGACACACTCGGGGCCGGCGGTCGCCACGTCCCGCAGCGTGAGTCAAGCGTTTCGACCCCGTATTCGCTCTCATCTAAACTCCAGAAACTTATCCCATGACTTCCTTGGTCTTGTACGCGCTCCGGCTTCTCCTCCTCGGCTCGATCACATTGTCCGCTTTGGCGCAGACCCCGACTGCCTCCGCCTCGCGTCCGTTGCGGGAGCTGTACACGGACTTTTTCCCGCTGCACCACACCGGGCCGATCACGCCTCAGGCCTGGGCGGCGCGCAAGCAGGACGTGCGTGATCGCGTGCTGCTGGCGAGCGGGCTTTTCCCACTGCCGACGAAGACGCCGCTCAATGCGGTGGTCTATGGCCGGGTTGAACGGGATGACTACACGATCGATCGCGTTTTCTTCGAATCATTTCCGGGACATTATGTGACCGGTAGTTTGTATCTGCCAAAAAACCCTCCAAGAGACGGTAAGATGCCGGGTATTCTCAGTCCGCACGGCCACTGGCCGCAAGGCCGGTTCATGGATCTCGGCGCCAACTCCGCCGCGATGAAGGAACAATTGGCGATCGGTGCGGAACGCTTTGAGTCGGGGGCCCGGGCGCCGTTGCAGGCGCGCTGTGTCCAACTGGCGCGGATGGGATGCGCGGTGTTCTTCTATGATACGCTCGGAAATGCCGATAGCATTCAAATCGCCGAGCATCGCAGCGGCCGGCGCCCGGATCTAAATGGCACTGAACCGGGAACGTATGGTTTATAT
>CAYVDZ010001183.1:0-1846 GCA_964450575.1 uncultured Opitutus sp. | reverse complement strand
GTTCAAAACGACGGCAACGCCTGTCCGGGCGTCAGCAGGGTGATCACGCTTTCGCGCGCCAGCCCATTATAATTAAACTTCAACCGCAGCCGTTGTGGCGTCATCGGCTGCCCTTGCGGATCCATTTTCAACGTAGTCTCCGTCGTCCAACGCTTCGAATCCGGATCAAAATAATCATAGGCGAGCTCCGTCACGAAAGGCGTGATCACCGTCTCGCGAGGCGGATCAGTTTCAAAGTTTTTCTCCAACCGGGAATGCCAGAGCATCACCAAGCCTTCATTCGGTCGCGCCTGAAACGAGCACACCACTTCCGGCAACGACCGCTCCGGCCAGTTGAAGAGCCGGCTGCCGGCAGGCAACTCGAAGGTCAGCATCTTTTCCATCATCCCGTTCTGCGGCCGAATTTCCTGCAGCGCGATCGGAGTGGAGTTGGCCCGCGCCGCCGGCGGCAAGGAGGCGGTGCGAAGTTCGCCATCGAGGAACCGCGTGACCGCCCGGACGTGCTGATCAAACAAACGCGGCTCCGCGCGCTGCCCCCAGAGTTCGCCCATCGAAAAAATGAAGGTGTTCAGTGCCACCAACATCAGCGCCACCAGCGCCAATGAGAGCAAAATCTCCAGCAGGGTGAACGCCCGCTGCGAGGTCGCTGCCCATTGCGACCGGCCCCGCCCGCGCACTGCGCGGCCGCTGACGCGAACGCACCGAGTCACCCGACGCACTCGCCAAACATCGCCGCCCCCTGCACACCGAATTCCGTCTGATCGATCGTCGCCCCTCATGGCTGTTTCAGCTTTCCTTGCAGTTCGTAAATCCGCGTCTTCGCGTCTTCCTTGAGCTGACTCCGCTCGGCCGGATCAATTGACCACGTGGGCCGCAACAAACGAAAATTCTGCACGACCCGCTCCGGTTCCGGGCGCGTGGGATCGGTGATCTCACAGGTGAAGGTCACGTTGAAAAGATCGGCGACCGTCGTCGACTCGATCACCACCCGCCAGTCCGCGCGCTGTCCGCTGGCGGTATCAAACTGGCCGCCTTCTTCGAGTTTCTCGCGGTCGGGTTCGCTCAAGACCAACTGCCGGGCGAACGCAAAATCCTCGCCAATCTGCACGCCGCGCGACACCGCCTCATAGCTGTTCAATACGTTCAGGTAAGTCGAACCGAGCACGACCACCGCCAGTGCGAAAATACTCAAGGCCACCAATACCTCCAACAGCGTAAAGCCGCGGTTTGAGTCACCGCGAACGTGGGAGTGAGGCAGGTGCCGACGGGCGAGCATGCTCAATCGTGAACTCTGGGCGCGAGATAACATCGGTCAGCGCACTGAGCGCGAGTTAAGCGAGTTGGGATCCGCCGCCACCAGCATGGGCGCACATGTCCACGGATCGACCGTCAGCACCTGCGCCGAGCCGGACCGGGTGAACTGCGCTCGAAACGCACTGCAGGTTCCGTCCGCGTAAAACGTCACGTAAGGAACCGTCTGCGCCTCGATGAGCACGCCGCCCACCAGGATGGTGTTGCCGCCTTTGACCGCCGCCAGGAACTCGACCGTGAGATCCGTCGCCAATGCAGGCGCAATGGGCAGCACCTTGAGCGGCGTCTCTTCCAACGTAAACCCATCCGCGGCGAGCACCGACGGCGCGAGGCCGTCGATCAGGACGAACTGCTTCTTTTCGACGTCAAACTTCAGTCGGATATCATGCTCCGCCTTCAAGGCCGCCTTGCGCGCCTCCTGTACGGCTTTCCAAAAAACCTGGTCACTGGTCACGGGTTGTTCGTTCAGCAGGTTCGAGGCACCGCCGATCAGAACCGAACCGAGCAATGCGATGATCGCGAGCGAGAGCAGCAC
>CAYVDZ010001182.1:0-1850 GCA_964450575.1 uncultured Opitutus sp. | reverse complement strand
AGAGCTTCAGTTCGCGTCCGAGCTTCCGATGATCGCGGAGCTTGGCCTGCTCGATTTGCGTCAGGTAATTGGCGAGTTCATCCTTCGAGGCGAAGGCCGTGCCGTAGATGCGTTGAAGCTGCTTGTTCTTCTCGTCGCCGCGATGATACGCGCCGGCAATGGAGAGCAGTTTGAAGGCCTTCAGCTTCGACGTATAACGGACGTGCGTACCCGCGCAGAGATCGATAAACTCGCCGTTTTGATAGAACGAAATCTTTTCGTCGGCGGGAATATCCCCGAGCCGGCCGAGTTTATAGCGTTCCTGTCCGCGCTCGGTCAGAATCTGGATGGCTTCCTCGCGGGAGACTTCCTTGCGCAGGAATGGCAGGTTCTCTTCAGCGATCTTCTTCATCTCCGCCTCGAGCTTCACCAGGTCGTCGAGCGTGAATTTGTGCTCGAGATCAACGTCGTAATAGAAGCCGGTGTCGGTGGGAGGACCGATGTCGAGTTTGGCATCGGGAAAGATGCGCAGGATGGCGGTCGCCAGCACGTGCGAGCAGGAGTGGCGGAGTTCTTCGAGCGGAGTCATCGGCATGGTCGGAAAAGAATCAAAATTTGGGTATTCGCAGGACTTGAAGGGGAAAAAGGAATGAGTAGGATGCGTGGCATGCGATCCGTCGAGCGGCTCCTGGGTTCAGCGAAACATTTCCCGGTGGAAATCACGCTTTCGAGTGGCGATAAACACGTGATCGAGCATCCGGACCACGCCACCGTGCATCCGAAGACCAAGGATTTGATCATCTTCCCGGATGAGGGAGCGGAGTTTTCGCTGGCGATCAATCCGGCTCATATCGTGCAGATTCGTCCGTTGCGGAAAAAAGGCGAGGCGGCCTGAACTACTTCTTTGCCGGCTCGAGGGAATAGCCGTCTTTGCGATCGAGCATCGACCAGCCGGTGGCCGTGAGTTCCTTGCGGAGCGCGTCGGCGGTGGCGAAGTCCTTGGCTTGCTTGGCGGCCCAGCGCTTGTCGGCGAGGGCGGTGACCTCAGCTGGAACGGCGACTTTGGCCACGGCGGGTGCCTCGAGTTTCAGCCCGAACGCGCCCATGACTTCGTCGAACGCACTCAGGGAGACATTTCCCGCGCCTCGGTTTACGATTGTGAAGAGCGCTCCTAATGCCGCCGCGGTGTTCAGGTCGTCACGGAGGGCCGCCATCACCGGGGCAAAGGCCTGCGGATCGCCACCGGTGGGGGACAATGAAGCGCGGAAATTTAGCAGGGTGGTGAGCGCACTCTCCGCCGCATGCAGCGACTCCAACGTGAAATTCAACTGCTTCCGCGGGTGCCCCATGAGCAGCGTGTAACGCACCGCCATGGGTGAAAAGCCCTTCGCGATCAGGTCGTCCAGCGTGTACAAATTGCCGAGCGATTTGCTCATCTTCCTGCCGTCCACGAGGAGGTGTTCGCTGTGATACCAATGCCTGGCCAACGGCGTCCCGTTGCAGCACTCGCTCTGGGCGATCTCGTTCTCGTGATGCGGAAACAGCAGATCGACGCCGCCGGTGTGCAGATCGATGGTATCGCCCAAAATGGCTTTGCTCATCGCGCTGCACTCGATGTGCCAGCCCGGACGCCCCTCGGCGGCACCTTTGGGACCGGACCATTTAGTGTCACCGTCATCCGGTTTCCACGCCTTCCAGAGCGCGAAGTCGCTGCCGTCTTCTTTTTCGTCGGAATCGGAAGCGGCGGCCTTCAAGGCATTGCCAGGCTGCAACTCGCGTTCTTTCACGCGGGAGAGCCGGCCATAGTTGTCGAAGGACGACACTTTGAAATACACGGAGCCATCCGCGGAGCGATAGGCGTTCCCTTTCTC
>CAYVDZ010001181.1:0-1850 GCA_964450575.1 uncultured Opitutus sp. | reverse complement strand
AGGCAGCGTCCCTGTACGCGAATCGTTTTTTCACAGTCCATCGCGACACCGTGATCGCGGCCCGCCGGTAAGTCCCGCCAAAAATATACCCCCCGGACGATTTTTCCGGTCCGCCAAACTGCTGAAAACCCAACGAAATCTATGTGACATTAGGCGGAGGCGCCCCCGGCGGCCCGACGGCGCCGGGACCGGCTCAAAAGCGCACGCGTTGAGCCGGAAGCGAGAAACAAGGTGGCCGCCCTGAGTGAAGAGCCCGCGGATGATTTTGCCGCTGGCGTAATAGGCATCGGCGACGAGCAGCACCGGCTCGGGCAGGCGCAGCGACGCGAGCAGCAATAAAAGTTTGTCGAGCAAGGTGCCGCTGGTCGCGATTGCTGAAAACCAGTCCCTCGTGGATGCGGGCGCACAGCGGCACGGCCTGATGCCACTGTCCGACCCGCGCCAGCACCGCGAGCGCCTGGCAGGAATGCCCCATGATGAACGCCGGCTTAGTGTTGGACTCGCCGGATTGATGGAGGAGTTTGACGGCCGGCATTTGGCGGCCGCACTTGGATTTTTTCAAGCCATCGGCCAGCACGACGAGCCGGCCGTGCGCGCGCACGACGCCGGGATGGACCTTGAGCACGAGCCGACTCCAGAGGCGGGCGAGGTTATCGGGACAGAGGGCGGGGCTGTGAAAGAAATCCAGGAGGCAGCCGTAGCAGCGGGCGCGCAAGCCCAGGGCGCGCACGAAGCTGATGACGCCCGCCAGATCCTGGCGGGTGCACAAGGCGGCCAGGACAATGCCGAGCCAGAAAAAGGTGCGCTGGCGCGGACACGCCGAACGCAGTTGCGACACAATCGACCACCAGTGGAACCAAAGGGACATGCTTGCGCTATACTATAGCATATATATGCTATACATCAAGATTTAATACGTCCATTCCGGAAAAAATACTGGTAGAGACGAGCGTGCGCTCGACTTGGCCGCCGTGGGGCGGGAGCCTCCCCGGCCATGGAAGATCCTCAGCTCGCCCGGTGGCAGACCCAGCTGGCCCAAGCCCAAGCCAACCTCGCCCGCCTTGGACCGATGCGGCCCGGTTCGCTCAGCCGGCAATACAAGGATCCGTCGACCCGGACCGGTGCCTATTGGCAGCTCAGCTACACCCACAACATGCGCAGTCGCACGCGCTATGTCCGCCCCGAAGAAGTGCCCAAGCTCAAGCCCCTGGTCGCCAACTTCCGACGCTTCCGCCGGCTGGTTGACCGCTGCGTTGACCTCTCGATCAAAATCGCCGACCGCCAGACCGAACTGTGCCGCTCCGCCCCGTCCAAATCATGCTAGCCGATCACCGAGAATCCGGCGCTCTCAAGTAAAGGACTAAGCAGGAACGAAAACGTTCGTTCGGACTTGATCCCATTCCCTGACGATTCGAAGGATTCAGAATACGCTGATCAGACCAGCTCGGCTTTCCTGGCCTGCGGCGCCGCGGGCTCGTCAAACGCGACCGGCGGCCCGGCGCGGACCTGGCATCATTCCGAGGGCCGGGCAAATCAATGCATCGAGGCTGCCACCGAATGTTACCATGTGACGGGGAGGCGTCGTTCACGTAGGCGCGTACCGGCCTCGAATGCCTGGCAAGGAGGAACGCCACAGGCGTAGGGTCCTTGCTTGGGAATAGCACCCAGCATCGACTCCGGGCTGCGGGGTGGTCCGGGCACGTGGGGCAGAAGCTAGAGACGAATCAGTCCCTCGCCGCAGCCGATATCCGCGAAAAGGTGGCTCACCATCAAGTCGCGAGTTTCGTGCCGCCGCAAAAAAAAGGGCCGAAGCCCTTGGGCGCTACAGCAGTCCGGCGGAGCGGAAGCTA
>CAYVDZ010001180.1:0-1850 GCA_964450575.1 uncultured Opitutus sp. | reverse complement strand
CGCTGGATTTGGGGATGGGGTGCAGGCTGCTTCCGGCATGCCTTTCCCTTGTTTGCCCGCCATCATCCGCAAATCTACGGTGACGACTCCGCCGGGCGAAAATACTGGGAGCATGCCCATAACGACCTGTTGCAGTTTCCCACCGAATTGGGCGTTGTCGGGATGGCTCCGCTGGGTTTCGTCGCGCTCTGGGCGGTACGCCGGCTGGTCCGAAAGAGGTTCTGGCGTCAGCCGATGGCCTTGAGCGGGATCGCGGGCTGCGGGATTACGCTCTTGCACGCTTCGGTCGATTTCGTGTTCCAAAATCCCTCGGTGCTTCTCACTTGGAGTTCGGTTCTCATCGTCCTTCTTCGGTGGCCGGACCCGGAGCCGCCCATGAATGCCACGGTCCGAGCCGCGCGAATCCCAGCGCAGAATCAAACACCGCCCGATTCGACATAGGGTGTGTATTCAGGGACCAGCCGCTTCAGCGCCGCCCGAATGGCCGGCGGTTCCTGGGCGGCAATCTGCCTCAGGTCGTCCAGCCAGGCACAGGACCCGGCGAGTTCGGAATCTCGAAGCTGAAAGATGCGCGGATGAGCCGTCCGGGTGTGCAGTTCATTGGTGTGGCACAACTCCTCGTAGAGTTTTTCGCCCGGCCGCAGACCGGTGACCTTGATCTCGATGTCGACGTCGGGCTCATAGCCGCTCAGCTCGATCATTTGGCGGGCCATATCGAGAATCTTCACCGGCTCGCCCATATCCAGGATGAAAATCTCTCCACCCGTCCCCATCGTCGCCGCCTGCAACACGAGGCCCGTCGCCTCCGGTATGGTCATGAAGTAACGCGTCATTTCCGGATGAGTGACAGTGACCGGTCCGCCTTGGGCGATCTGCCGCCGGAAAGTCGGAATAACGCTTCCGCTGGACCCGAGTACATTTCCAAATCTCACCGCCATGAACGCGGTAGGGTTCGCCTTCGCTTGTTGCAGATTCTGCAGCGCGATTTCAGCGAGCCGCTTGCTGCAGCCCATGACGCTGGTCGGATTGATCGCCTTGTCGGTTGAAATCAGCACGAACTTGGCGACGCCGGATTCACCCGCCAGCCGCATCAGGTCGGCGGTCGCGAGGGTGTTGTTCTTCAACGCCTCGCCCGGCTGCCGTTCCATGAGGGGCACATGCTTGTGCGCGGCAGCATGAAACACGATTTCCGGCCGGTTCCGGAGGAACACGTGGCGGATCGACTCCTGGTCGGTGATATCGACAATCAGGGGGACGACCCGGGAACCATGTTCATGCTGGACGAGTTCCTGTTCGATCTCGAACAGCGCAATCTCCGCCTGCTCCACCAGCACAAGGCGGGAGGGACGGTGAGCGAGAATCTGGCGGCACAGTTCACGGCCGATGCTGCCACCTGCACCCGTGACCAACACCACGCGGTCACGCAGCAACCGGGCGATCGAATCGCCATCGAGATTCACCGCAGACCGGCCGAGGAGATCCTCGATCGCCACCGGGCGGGAGCGGTCCACCCTGACCTCCCCCGAGGCCAGCTGGGTGAAGGACGGAATGATCAACGTGGCCGCACCGATCCGACGGCCAAGCTCCACGATCTCCTTGACTCGTTTCGGGGACGCTTCGGTGAGCGTAATGACCAGTTCGTTCACTCCCAGGAGCGGGGCGATTTGGAGCAGTCGCTCCACGCGCCCGAACACCGGAAGGCCATGAATGCTGCGGCCCACGAGGAGTGGATCCTCGTCGAAAAAACCAACGGGCACCATCCCTGAGCCCCCGCGCTGAAGAAGATCCTTCGCGACCGCCTCGCCCACATCGCCCGCTCCGATGATCGCGACCCGGCGCTCCCATCCTCC
>CAYVDZ010001179.1:464-1859 GCA_964450575.1 uncultured Opitutus sp. | reverse complement strand
GGAGGTTTGTCTCGTTCCGTGACGGTCTGGCACGAAAGCTCCCTCCACTTGGTAAGTTCGGCCTCGAATCTGGCCGGTGGTCGTCGAGGATTCCGGCATCCAGAGCGAACGAGGGTTTTGGCGCCTATTTTCCCCTTGGGGGGCTAAGGGAGTCCGAGTCTATGGCTTTGCCCCCTCCCCTTAAACCCCTCCCGGCCCGACCCCTGAAGATCCAGTTTCCTATCGGTAAGACTTGGTCGGTCGTGGTCTTCAGCGACTCCCTCGGCACCGCGATCGATCTCTCGAAGTATCTCTTCTCCGAGGGGCTGTTCAGCGTGGGTGGCGGCGTGCGCTTCCAGTCACTCATCGGTCCGATCCGCCTGGAGTACGGCCACAATCTCAATCCGCGGCCGAAGGACTCGAGCGGCACGCTGCTGTTCTCCCTGGGGTTACCGTTCTGAATGTCATCCGGGCCTGAGCGCATCTCGAGAGTGCTTCCGCCGCGGGAGTTCATCCGGTTTCCGATGCAGGAGACGGAGCAATCAATCGCCGATCGCTTCGAACAACAGGTGCGGCGAGTCCCGGGGCGAATCGCGGTCAAGACCCGGCGGGGTGAGCTGACCTACGCGCAGTTGGATGCGCTGGGTAATCGCAGGGCGCACGACATCGTCAAGGCGGGCGCGCGACCGGCGGCGCCCGTGGCCATCATGCTGGACCAGGGGGCGATGTTGGTGGGAGCGATTCTGGGTGCGCTCAAGGCCGGACGCCCCTACGTCGGACTGGATCCGACGCATCCCTTGGAAGGACTCCGTCGGACGGTGGCGCATTGCGGGGCGGATCTGCTCGTCACCAACGCACGCCATCGCGCGTTGGCCGAAGAACTGGTCGGTGATGCCTGCTCGTTGCTCGACATCGATCGGACAGACGCAGACGCAGCCGCGGGGTCGGCGCCGCCGGCGGTGATTCGTTCGCCGGATGCTCCGGCGTATATCTATTACACCTCGGGTTCCACCGGCGTCCCGAAGGGGGTGGTGGATGCGCAGCGCAACGTCCTGCACAACGTGATGCGCTACACGAACAACCTACGCATCAACGAGACGGATCGGCTCACGCTGCTGCAGTCGGTGGCGTTCAGCGGGGCGGTCTCCAGCCTGTTTTGCGCGTTGCTGAACGGGGCCACCTGCTATCCCGTCGACCTGCGCGAGGAGGGCATCGAGGGCGTGGCGGCCTGGCTGGTCGAACAGAAGGTCACGATGCACCACTCGGTGCCGTCGATCTTCCAGCGGCTGCTGGCGACCGGCCGGGAATTTCCGAGCCTGCGGGTCATCCGCCTCGAGGGCGATCAGATGCCCAGACAGCACCTTGAACTCTTCCAGGCGCGATTCGGTCCGGAGGTCACGCTGGTGAACGGACTGG
>CAYVDZ010001179.1:0-454 GCA_964450575.1 uncultured Opitutus sp. | reverse complement strand
GAGACCGGGATTTCCCACCAGTATCCCATCCGTCCCTACACCGCGGTCGCGGGCAGCGGGGTGCCGGTGGGATATCCCACGGCGGACATGGAGGGGATCATTCTGGATGCGGTGGGAGCGGAGCTTCCGCCCGGCCACGTGGGGGAGATCGCGATCAAGAGCCGGTATCTCGCAACGGGATACTGGCGGCAGCCGGAGCTGACCGCTGCGCGATTTCTGCCGGACCCTGCCGGTGGTCCGGCGCGCCTCTACCGCACCGGTGATTTGGGACGAATGGCGCCCGACGGTTGCCTGGAATATCTCGGGCGGTCGGACCGCGCGCTCAAGCTCCACGGACGCTGGGTCGACGTGCATGCGATCGAAGTCGCCCTGGCGCGCACGTCCGGCATCCGGGAGGCGGTCGTGGTCGTGCGCGACCGCAAGTCCGGCGGCTCCGAGTTGGTCGCCTATGTCG
>CAYVDZ010001178.1:0-1860 GCA_964450575.1 uncultured Opitutus sp. | reverse complement strand
GCACTTCCTCGGTGAACCAGCGGGCGTTTTCGGATTGGGGCGAATCCACGATTCGGCGTAATGCGTGGAGGTCGAGCGAGACTCAAGCTTGTTCGCGCTGGAAGCGTGGCGCTCAGCGGGCTCAGACCTTGATGCGGGCGCGAATTCGCACCGGGATACTAGGTGTTCGGCCTAAGCAGGATTCATGCAGAAGACCTCCCGCGAATCGCGCGAATCATGCGAATTTCAGAGGTGTAATCAATTCCCGCCGCTTCAAACTATGTCACCGTTTGGTCTGAATATTTTTCTTCTTTCTTATTCGCGTCCATTGGCGCGATTCGCGGGGCCACTGAACTGTTCGGGCTAACGCATCCCGAAATTGACCGACTTCCGCTTGCCCCTCCGCAAACTAATCCAACGGAGCTAAAGCCGACCCTTGGGTACGCGAGGCTGTTCTGGCGGAAAAAATGGGGTCAAACCTTGCACATTGCACTTGCGATTAAGGAGCGTGGTGCCATTCAGGACGCGTGCCACGGAAACTGCGATTAGAGTACGACGGGGCGGTCTATCACGTGATCAGTCGCGGTAACAACCGCATGGATGTGTTTGGGAGCGAACAAACCAAAGCCGCTTTCCTGAAATGCCTCGGGGAGGCGGCGGTGAAGTCCGGTTGGATCGTCCACGCGTGGTGCGTGATGTCCAATCACTACCATCTATGTTTCACCACCCCGCAGCCGAACCTCGTGGAAGGCATGCGCTGGTTGCAGGCGACCTTTTCGATTCGGTTCAACCGCCTCCGCCACGAACGTGGCCATGTTTTTCAAGGTCGGTACCAGGCGTTGCTGGTCGAGCCGGATGCGACCGGAGCGGTCTGCCACTACATCCATCTCAATCCTGTTCGGGCTGGTCTCACGCCGGTGGAATCGGTGGCCCAGTGGTCTTGGACGAGCCTGCCGGTTCTCCTCAACCCTCGGCAACGTCCAGCTGGGTACTCGCCCGAACCGGCGTTGGCGCACGCGGGTGGCTTGGACGATACGCCGGCAGGACGGAAACGTTACCTCGCCTACTTGGGCTGGCTTCAAGAGGACGAGGCGGGCCAGAAGGAACTGGCGTTCGAAAGGATGTCGAAGGATTGGGCCGTGGGCACGCGTGGTTTTAGGAAGGAGCTGCTGAAGGAGCATAAACACCTCGGGCAGGCACTGAGGCGAGGTGACGCTGGTCCAAGGGAGATCTCGGCGGAGTTGTGGCAGGAGCGCCTCGCCACGTATCTCGCCGCGATAAAAAAGACCGGACCTAGCATCCAGACTGATGCGATGGGCGCGGGATGGAAGGTGGCGGTTGCGGCCAGAATGAAAACGATGACCACGGCCTCGAATCCCTGGCTGGCGCAACAGTTGAGGATGGGAAGCCCGTTTCGTCTCTGCCGGCTGGTGAGTGATTGTCGGGCGAACCCTTCACTATATCAGCCCTACGTTGATCGAATTGAAAAGTGCAAAGTTTGACCCCGTGTTGCTTTCGACGCTGAGCCAGCGGGCTTAGATGAGTCGTCACATAACTTCGCATACAGGCTGACTAATTTCCGTGACGTTCTTGAGCTGCATAGCTCACGGGCGATGAAATCGCCGGCGACGCCGTGCGGCGCTTCGACCGAGATGGCGATGGCGTTATCAAAATAGCGGAGGCGCTCGGAGCCGTGACTCCGCCGCCGGAAGCAAACGATGCGACACGGCCGGCGTTAGCGTTGAAGGTCGGTTCGCCGCGAATCGCGGAAAACCTTTTTTCCGTGCCGGACCCGGTCGAAAGCCAACCGATCTCACTTCGCGCGCCCGTCCGCGTTCACCCATTCCATTCCCGGTAAGCGTCCGCGATTAACCTCGCGAG
>CAYVDZ010001177.1:0-1864 GCA_964450575.1 uncultured Opitutus sp. | reverse complement strand
CGCTTACTCCGTTCGAGGTTATGGCCGATTCGAGCGACACCTACGAGGCGACCAACACCAACTCGGTCACCGGCACCAACACCGCGCTGAACAAGACGCCGCTCGATGCCAAAGTGTTCAACCGGCAGCTCATGGACGAAATGGACGTCGTCGACATGTCCGAGATGCTGTCGAAGCTCGGCGGTCTGGGCTCCGCCGTGATCGGCGCCGGCGAGGATGTCCGCGGCGATCTCGAAGGCGACCGGCAGGACCCGAAGACGATGACGATGCGCGGACTCGCGATCAACAACCCGCGCCGCGACGGTTTCCTCCGCTCGGACACCACGCTGCTCGACTCGTTCGACGTTGAGCGGGTCGAGGCCATCGGCGGTTCGAACTCGCTTCTGTTCGGGTCCGGCGATGCGGGCGGCGCCATCACCAGCACGTCCAAGCGCGCCTACCTCAACCGGCGCCCTTCCCTGGCACTCACCGGCAAGGTCGATTCCGAGGGCTCGTGGCGCAGCACGCTGGATGCGCAGGCCAGCAACCGGATGTTCGGCATCCGGGTGAACGGGGCGAAGGGCGACACCCGTTTCTTCCGACCCGGTCATCGGCAGCAGAATGCCGGCGTGCATGTGGCCGCCGCCGTGCAGCCGTTCAGGAACCTCCAGATTCGCGGCGAGTATCGCTACTTCACGCGTGATTCGATCTTCGCCCAGGCGATGACGGTGCGGGCGCCCCTCAGCTGGATGCTGCCGGGCGCCGATCCGTTGGGCGCACCAATCCCGACGGTGCCGATCGCGACGGCGCGGGTCGACAACAAGAGCTCCCGCTATCTGGTCGCGTTTCCCGAGGTCGCGGAGCTTACGCGCGGCGGTCCGTTCGATCTGACCACGGTCGATTCCGGGGTCGGCCCGTTTCATCGCGACGCCTACACCAACGAGATCAAGTCGATCGTGGCGGAGATGACCCTCGCACCGGGCCTCGCCCTGCAGCTGCGCTACGGTCACGACGCGCGCATCAACGATCCGTTGCGTGCCAGCAGCACGGTCGCCTTCGCTCCAGGGGCGACCGGCAACAACTACGTCGACCCGGCCACCGGCGCCGTCGGCACGCAGTGGGCCTTCAACACGGCCATGACCGCCTCCCCGTTCTGGACCGGCGCCCGCGGTTACCGGGGGGCGCTCGCTTACCAGAAAGACCTCAAGCGCTGGGGCCGGCACCAGGCCAGTGTGTTTTACCAGGACATGGATTCGTGGGTGAATACGCAGCCGTGGCGTTTCCTTGAGACCGACGCTGACGGCAACTTCGTGCAGAATCTTGCGAACATCACCAACGCCACCTCGGGCCGCATCGCGATGCCGGCGGTCTGGACCGCGATCTTTCCCTCGCAGGTCATCGGAGGAAAAGAGTGGCCCTTCACCAGCTTCGTCCATCCCAACGGCAAGACCTACCGCTACACTTCGCTCTTCTATGCGGACGCGGTGCCGCGGACCGCAGGCAATCCGATGGGGCTCTCCGGGCCGGTCAACGCTGCGGGTATAACCACGGCGGGCGGCACGCTCGACGACACGCGGGAGACCAGCTTCGGCGCCAGCCTGTTCAGCGAATGGTGGGGCGGGCGCATCGACACCATGACTGGTTATCGGGCCGAGGAGGCGAGCACGTTTCGCGTCAACACCGGCGTCAAACGCGGCCCGATCACCTACGACAGCCTCACGGCGGGATTTGTGGCCGACACGCCCATCAAGGGTCTCCGGCTGTCCGGCAACTACTCGACCAACGCCAAGATCAACTTCACCACCGACCGCGATATTTACGACGAAGTGCTGCCGCCGGGCAAAGGCGTGAGCAGGGACGTCGGGTTAAAGTTCGACCTCTGGGG
>CAYVDZ010001176.1:0-1866 GCA_964450575.1 uncultured Opitutus sp. | reverse complement strand
CGTTGCCACCGTGCGTCTGAAGGATGGCGAGTTGACGGAAATTCCAAGCGTTAACCTGGCGCGCGATGGCGAGGAGTTGGTCGCGGAGCGTGTGCTTGGAAATCGTGAGCGTGCCGGGGAAGCCGGTGTGCTCGTTGCTTTTTCCAATCGTGATCGGCGGCGCGATGTAGCAAGAGGCATCGGCGGGCAGGAGTGGCAGCGCCCGCTCGATCCAGACCTGACCAAGGAGGGAATCGACGGCGACCGGGAGGTGTGGGCCGTGTTGCTCGATGGCACCGCAGACGACGATGACGGGTGCCCAGGCTTTGTCGGGCAGCGCGGCGATCTGCCGCGATGTCATCGAGGGGAGATAGCGCGAGCGGTAAGCGGGAAACGTTTCGGCGGTCATGGTTGCGCGGGGAGAATGGCTCCGTCGTGCGCAAGTGGGGCGCGGGCGTGAATTTCGCCGAGGAGGGAGACGAGGTGCTGGGCGGCCGCGGCGACGGTGGCCTTGGACTCCGCTTGCGCGAGGTTGAAAGGGACGGCGGGTTCGGTGAGAGGAAATACATCTTCGTCGCCCCAGTTGGGCTCGGCCGGTGCGCGCGCGGTGTCGGCAGGTGGAGGCTCCGGCTCGCGGCCGGTGAGCGCGGTGACGAGGGTCTGAAATTTTCTTCGCGTCGCGGCCGTGCTGCGCGTCGGGTGAAGGTCAAGACCGAGGCCGCTGAGGCTGATGCGAAAAATCTGGAGCCCGAGGGCGATGCGGTTGTCGCGCGCGGCGGCGGCAATGAACTCCTCGTTCCACGGGCTGGAATTGTAGAGGACAACTTTTCTGAAACCGGAGGCGGCGATGGAGCTGAGCACATCAGTCACGAAGGCGTGCGCCACGGGCGGCGCGACGGCGAAAGCGCAACTTGCGCCGGGGCCGAGCACGAAGCGCAGCGGTGGCACGACGAGGAGCGGGAGCGTGGCCGGGCGCACGCGCGAGGCGGCGCGGAGCACATGCATCAGCACGGTCTCCTCGGCGTCGAGCGCGTGACCGAGGCCCCAGTCGGCCATGCCGGCGAGTGGGACCACGACGACGGTGGCGGCGGGATTCTCCCAGCGCGAAAATTCCGGCCAGCGGCGCCACGGCCAAAACGTGGCATCGTCGGCGACGCAGAGCGGCGTGAGCGCGGGCGAGGCGCTCATGACGTGGCCGTGAGTTCCTCTTCGCGGGCGTTGAGGAAGATGAGGATCAGGCCGACGACGGTGAACATGCGCGCGGCGGGAGAGACGCCGTTCCACGACGAGGATTGCCACATGAGAAACCATTCGCCGCCAACCGTGAGGAAGGCGACGAGCCAGAGCAGGAGGTTGAGCGTGAGACCGCCGACCGCGAGGTCCTTGGCGCGACTGAACACCGCGGCCGTCGCCGTCCGCGCGCGCCAGAGCCGCCGCGCGCCGGCGAAGAGCAGCGCGCAGGTGACCGCTTCCCAGGCGATGATCGAAACGTAGAATGCGTGATAAACCGGCTCGCTGTGAATCGCGCGCCACATCCCGGCGTTGCCCTTGAAGGTCGTGTCCATCGCGAGCACGTGCTGCACGAGGGCGAAATTGGAGCCGTAGTCGGTGAGGTTGTTGAAGACGACGATGAGGAGGTAAAGACCGAGGGCAGCGACAAGGGAGACTTTTGAAAGGCGCGTGAGCATGGTGGAGAGCGGCTTTTTTAGGAGACGAGGTCGCCGAGTTCGGCGAAGTCTGGCGCGAGGGGTGAAGAAATTTCTTCACCGTCGATACAGCGGCGCGCCGCAGCGGGGCGGCTGAGAAGTTCGCTGAAACGCTGCACGGGGAAAACGACGAGGTGCGCGGGCGCGCCGCCGGCGTCGTCGGCCACCTGCCCAAGCCCTT
>CAYVDZ010001175.1:0-1866 GCA_964450575.1 uncultured Opitutus sp. | reverse complement strand
GGATCTCGTCGTGAACCGCCTCGGCAACTGATCCCGACTGCCGCTTCGCACGTTTTAACTTTCACCGGCCATGCGCATCACCACCAACACGCTCTCGCAGAATATCGTGCGTCAGATCCAGCAGCTTGGCACGCAACAGGCGAAGTTGCAGACCCAGGTTGCGACGGGACAGCGCATCTTTCAGCCCGAGGATAACCCCACTGCGGTCGGGCGGGTCCTCGGACTCGAAAGCGAACAGCGCCGCCTTGCGCAGTTTGCCAACAATGCCGGCCGTGCGCTCGAGGTCAGTCAGGCGACCTTCGCCGGCTTGCAGCAGATCAAGAAAGTCTCGGATCGTGCGACCGAGATTGGCACCTTGGGAACCGGAGTCATCGGCACCGATGCCTCCCGCGCGTATGCGTCGGAAGTCGATCAACTGCTCGAGCATACCTTGCAGCTGGCCAACACGCGGTTTCGCAATGACTACCTGTTTGCCGGGACCGCTGTGAGTGCCGCTCCTTTCACCGCGACGCGTGATGCTGCCGGCAAAGTCACGGCGGCGGCCTATGCGGGCAACTCCGACCGCTCGGCCATTCAACTCTCCGAGAACTCGACCATCATGCCCGGCTCGACGGGAGACACGAATCTCGGTCTGCGCGACTTCATCAATCAGCTCGTGGCTTTGCGGGACGCACTCTCCACGGGCGATTCCCCGGGGGTGGTCGCGGCCCAGACGAGCTTGATTGCCAGCGAAGATCGGCTGGTTTCGAGCCTCGCGGAACACGGTGGGGTGCAGATTCGAATCGAGGCTAACCGGGCGCAGCAGCTCCAGCGCGGCGATAATCTCGAAACCCTGATCTCGGGCGAAACGGACGCCGACATGCCGTCCACGATCGTCCGCCTCAACCAGAGTCAGACGGCGTATCAGGCCGCTTTGCAATCCGCCGCCAACATCATGCGGATTTCCCTCCTCGATTATATCCAGTAACCCTTCGCGATTCTTCAGCTATCATGAAAGTATTCCCTGAACTGTATCCGACCGACCTCGACATCCCTCCGTCCAACCAGCTGGAGCTGCCGCAAGGTCTCATCGGTTTCGCCAACTATAAGCGCGCCGAGTTGCTTTACATGCCCGATAACCTGCCGTTTCTTTGGATGAAGCTGCACGGACCGACGGATGATGTGCATTTCATTGTCATTGAGCCAGGCGGCATTATTCCGGGGTATGAACCGGAAATTTTCGATCTCGACGCTGAAGCACTTGATCTGCGCGATTCCGGCGAAGCCATGATCCTTAACATTGTCACCCTCAAAAATCAGAACCCGGTCGAGGCGACGGTAAACCTCATCGGGCCGCTGGTGGTGAACCGTCGCACCCGGATCGGGCGTCAGTTGGTGATCGCCAACTACTCGCGCTACGGCGCGAAGCACGCGTTAATAGAAAACCCGCAGGCGCCTGCGCTCGCCCGCACAGCCTGAGCCTTACCATGCTAGTTCTTTCCCGCCGGGTCAACGAGTCGATCATCATCGGCGACTCCATTGAAATCCGCATCACCCGCATTGAAGGCGACGTGGTGAAAATTGGCATTCAAGCACCGCGTGAAATCGCCATCTTCCGCAAGGAAGTCCTCGCCGATATCGTCGCGAGCAATGAAGCCGCCGCCGTGCGCAATCCCAAGCCCGGTGCGCTTCCGATCCTCCCGCCAAAATCTGGCGCCGCCGCTGTCACGAAGCCGGCCTCGACTCCTGCTTCCTGAACCGTCCGTTTCTCCACTTTTACTCCCTTCTCGTCATGAGCGTTATCAACACCAATATTCAAGCCATCGCTGGCGCCCGTAACCTGAATCACAGTCAGGAAATGCTCGGACGCTCGCTCGCCCGCCTTTC
>CAYVDZ010001174.1:0-1867 GCA_964450575.1 uncultured Opitutus sp. | reverse complement strand
CTATCCCCGCGTGGATAAACTCGGCGGCAATGGCCCCATCATGGCCAACGCGCTGCTCGCGATCGGCACGCGCGTAACCTACGTCGGTGCCGTCGGCCGGCCTAACATCCACCCGGTTTTCGCCGACATGGCGGCTCGCGCGCGGACCTTTTCGCTGGCGGCAGCGGCTCAAACGACCGCGGTCGAGTGCAACGACGGCAAATTGATGCTCGGCCAGATGCGCTGTCTCGACGAGATCACGTACGAGCGTATTTGTGAAGTGATGGGTGAAGCCTCGCTCCACGCGGAGATCGGCGCGGCGAAACTGGTCTCGCTCGTGAACTGGACCATGATCCCGAACATGACGGAGATCTTCACGGCGCTCGCCGACAAGGTGCTACCGAAACTTGCGCCGGACCCGGAGCGGATCTTCTTTTTTGATTTGGCCGATCCCGAGAAGCGCTCAGCCGATGATCTCCGGCGCGCGCTTGATGCGATGAAGCGTTTTATGAAGTTCGGGCGAGTGACACTGGGGCTTAACCTGAAGGAAGCGCAGCAAGTCGCGAGTGCGCTCGGCCTCGCGGCGGTCACCGAAGATGAAACGGGGCTCCGCGCCATGGCGAAGGACATTCGCGCGCTGCTCGGCCTCACCACGGTCGTGGTGCACCCGCGGGAATCTGCGGCGTGCGCCACCGAGAGCGGCACCGCGTGGGTGCCCGGACCGTATGTCGAAAAACCGCTCATCACCACGGGTGCGGGCGATCATTTCAACGCCGGCTTCACCTCCGGGCAGTTGTTGGGACTCGACCCTGAAGGGTGTCTCACGCTGGGCGTTTGCACCAGCGGCCACTATGTCCGCACGGGAGAGAGCCCAAGTCTCGCCGCCCTCGAAACCTTCCTCGCCAACTGGCGGTAAATCTTTCACGTTTCAAACTCATGCCTCAGAAATCACCCGCGGCAGGCCAACTCATCTCCTTCGAAGGTTCGGAAGGTTCCGGCAAGTCGACGCAGATCTCGCGTCTCGCCGCCCATCTCCAGAAGACCGATCGCGAAGTCATCAGCACGCGCGAGCCCGGCGGCACCGAGATCGGAGAACAGATCCGCAATATCATCGTCCATAATTCCAAGGGCGACGAGATGTGCGCCGAAACGGAGCTGCTCCTCTTCACGGCGGCGCGCGCGCAGTTGGTGCGCGAAGTGATCGCTCCCGCCTTGCTCCGCGGCGCGATTGTTTTGAGTGACCGCTTCCTGGATTCGTCGACCGTATATCAAGGCATCGCGCGCAACCTGGCGGCCGATCCCGTCAATCAGATCAACCGCTTCGCTGTGGGCAACGTCATGCCCGATCTCACGATCGTCATCGATGTGCCGGAGGACGTCAGCCTCGCGCGGCTCAGGCAACGCGCCTCGGATCTGCCGGACCGGATGGAACGCGAAAACATCGATTTCTACAAGAAGGTGCGCGAAGGCTACCTCGTCCTCGCGAAAGGCATGCCCGAACGCTTCATCGTGGTCGACGGCACGAAGACCGTGGACGCGATCGAGAAGAAGATTTGGGCGGAAGTGCAGTCGCGGTTGAAGAAAACGTGACTCGGAAAAATTGGAAAATCGGGAAAGTGGGAAAGCGGGAAACGATGAACTCTGGATGAAAATTGGAAAATCGGGAAAGTGGGAAAGCGGGAAACGATGAACTCGGATAAACCGCAGGTGGACGCTTATGGGCGGTGAGTCCTGCATTGGCTTAGCGTGTATCAGCGCTCATTAGCGGTCTCTCCGTTCCGGGTTTTCCGCTTTTCCAATTTTTCGCTTTTCCGCTTTTCCGCTCTTCCGATCCCGATTTCCCGATTTTCTAATGTTTTCTACTCTCCCTTGGCCCACCGCATTAGAA
>CAYVDZ010001173.1:0-1868 GCA_964450575.1 uncultured Opitutus sp. | reverse complement strand
GACTGAAGAGGGCGGCGGGGGCGTGGCACGACGTGAAGGCGATGAGCTGATTTTGCTCACCGATGTGTCGGTGCAGACCGCGCGGCGCATCCGCCGCTTGATCCACGTGCGCGACGCCGTGCGCGAATGCCTCCGCACGCAGGTCGAGAATCGCAGCGACAATGAAGTCACGGCGGCGCGCTTCCGACTCAATCAGGACTACGATTATTTCACAGGGCAGTTCGGCCCCATCTCCGATACGATCAACGTGCGGGCATTCGCCGGCGATCCCGATCTCCCGTTGCTGCTGTCATTGGAGAATTACACCGAAGACACCAACACGGCGACGAAGACGGCGGTCTTTCACGAACGCACGATTCAGCCGCGCGTCCCCGTCACCCAGGCGAACGGGGCGAAAGAGGCGCTGCTCGTTACGTTGAGCGAGAAAGGCCACGTCGATTTGGAGCACATCGGCCGGTTGCTCGGGAAGCCTGCGGAGGAATTTCTACCGGAGCTGGCCGGGGCGATTTACCTCAATCCCGTATCGCGCCAATGGGAGACCGACGACGAATACCTGTCCGGGAACGTGCGCGAAAAACTCGCCGTTGCCGAGCGCGTGGCGGATTCCGATCCGACTTTTCGCGCCCACGTCGAGGCGCTGCGCGGTGTCCAACCAACCGAACTCAAGGCCACGGAAATCGACGCCCGGCTGGGAGCCGTCTGGATTCCGGCCGATGATGTCGCCGCGTTTGCACGTGAGCTGCTTCGTCTCTCCCGGCGAAACGCGAGTGAGCTGAAAGTCCGGCATGTCGCCGCGCTCGGGTTGTGGTCGGTCGACGCCGGCTACCAGACGAAGGCCAGCGTGGCCAATCGCAGCGAATGGGGCACCGAGCGTGTGCCGGCGCACGAGCTGATCGAGGACGCGTTGAACCTGCGAACACCGACTGTCTATGATTCCGACGACGAAGGTAAGCCCAGGATCAATCCGGGCGCGACTGAAGGTGCGCGGGAGAAGCAGCAAAAAATCAAGGACCGGTTTGCGGAATGGATTTGGCAGGACGACGAGCGCCGCGAGCGGCTCGTCGCGTTCTACAACCGCGAGTTCAACCACCATCGTCTGCGCACGTTCACCGGCGATCACCTGACGCTGCCCGGCGCGAGCCCGACGATCACGCTCCGCGCCCATCAGAAGGCCGCGGTGTGGCGCATCGTGCAGTCGTGGAATGTGCTCCTCGGCCACGTCGTCGGTGCCGGCAAGACCTACACGATGGTCGCCGCCGCGATGGAATTGAAGCGCCTCGGGCTCGCGCGGAAGCCGCTCTTTGTGGTGCCGAACCACATGCTCGGGCAGTTCTCCTCAGAACTGCTGATGCTGTATCCCAGCGCGAACATTCTCGTCGCCGGAAAGACGGATTTCGAGAGTGGAAAGCGGCGCGAACTCATGGGGCGCATCGCGACCGGCAATTGGGACGCGGTCATCGTCACCCATTCCGGTTTCGAGCGGCTGCCGCTCTCAGCCAAGACACAGAAGGATTTTTTCGACGCGCAGCTCGGTGACTTGGAGCGGTGCATCCGTGAACAAAAGGCCGACGAACCGAACAGCCGGATCGTGAAGGAACTTGAGCGGGCGAAAAGGCGGTTGGAGGCCAAACTCAAGGGCCTCGCGGCGGAGCACCGGAAGGACGACACCCTCACGTTCGAGGAACTCGGCATCGACCGCCTGTTTGTCGATGAGGCGCAGGCTTTCAAAAATCTGTTCTACGTCACGAAAATGACGCGCGTCGCCGGGTTGCCCCAGGCCGCTTCGGAACGGGCGTTCGACATGTTTCTGAAAGTTCAGCACGTGCAGCGGCTCAACGGTGGCGGTGGCGTGGTCTTTGCCACTGGCA
>CAYVDZ010001172.1:0-1872 GCA_964450575.1 uncultured Opitutus sp. | reverse complement strand
GGCTGAGTGAAACCGTCGCGGGTGGAGTGGGCTCAGCCGCGGGAATGACGGCAAACCCTGAGGACAACACGCGGAAGTCCTGCAATTGGGGCCGGCGATTCTGCGGCAACCCATAAAGGGCGGCGCGATCGATCTCGAATGCGCCGAGGTTCGCGGCGGCCGCTGCGCCGGATGACGTCGCCGAAGAAGCGGGCGTGGAAGCAGCAGCGGCGCTGGTCGCGGCCGCTGGGCGCTTGGCGGCGGCAGCTTTCTTCGCGGCCCGGGACGATGGCGCTCCGGACGGGGCGTCAGCGCTGGCCGGTGACGAGAGGGCGCGGGCCGTGGCGGATGCGACCGTCGCGTCCACGACCCGTAGCCGGATCTTCGCGTAGCGGCCACGGAGACCCTCCGCCCGCCAGCCATCGTTGCCCTCCGCGCTAAGGGATGTCCACGGGCTCCATCCCTCCACTTCGTCACTCGCGTTGCTCGTACGGATCTCCACGGCAAGATTGTCATTCGTAAGATTCCTGAGGCGATTGAAACGAAGGGCTCCGAGCTCGGAAGGCGTGCTGAGATCGATGCGGCGGGTTTCCGCTTCCCGTGGACCCCTCGCGTTGAAATCGAGCAGCGCAAGCCCCGGGCCATTATTGCGCAAAACCAGGAAGCGGTCGGGCGCGTCGGCCATGGGAGCGATTTGATTGATCTGGGAGGAGATGCTGCCGGCAAAGGTGAGCGAAAGACGCGCCCGCAGGTCGTAGCCGGCCAATTCGCCCATTTCCCCGCCGGCAATCACAAGGCTCTCGCCGCGGCGGACGACCCGGTAAAATGCGGTGTTCGCTCGCGCGGTGATCGTTTCGGGAAAGCCGTTGGCGGGAAACCAGATTACGGCGCTGCGGCCGGCAAACCGTTCCTGTTGCGCCGGTGGCGGCGTTTCATCACGGGGCGGGCCGCCCTTGCTTTGACTCGCCGGCGGAGTGATCCGGGATTCCGGGGTGGTCGACGTGAAGACAATGGTCGCGTAAAGATCGCCATTGGGCTGGGGCAGGAGGTCCGTGATCTCCGCGTCGCGATTCTCCTGCAGAATCACCGGAGCGCCGCCTTCTGCGGCGAAGGTATAAACGTTCCCCTTGGGCGCGGAGCCCGCGACGATGCGCCCATCCGCCATGGTCGCGATCCGCCGTACGTTGCGATCGCGAACCTCGCCGAAGAGCGTGATGCCATAGTCGGCAAGAATTTTGGCGTCCGTGATCTTGTCTGCAATGAGCCCGGCCGTGGAGAATTTCGCGAGGTCAACCCGGTAGATGCGGCCGGGATTGCCCGTGGCGACCAACGCGGTGGATTGGTCCAAAAGCACAATATCGAAGATGGAATCCACCGGCAGTGAAACGCGGCCCACCGGTTTGTCCTCCTTTATCAGATACAGCGCGCCTCGCGGCGACGTCCCCGCCAGAATCAAGCCATCGTCCAGCCGCTTCAGCGCGAACACTTGCGGGTCATCGAGCTTGGTGACGGTTCGCGTCGTGTACGAGGGTGCGGCGGCATCAATGGTCACCTCCACGATCTGGCCGTCGGGTCCGGTACCAATCAGCCATTTGGCGGGATCGGGGGTCGGCTCGAGCGTCCACAGCAGATCGGCGGGGGCGGGAGCCGCCATTTCCGTAAGCGTCGGCCCGGCGACAAGGCGGCCATCGGAGCGCGTGGCGAGGCCTTTCAGGCTCCGACTGGGGACATCGCGAAAGAAATCGATCTCGGTTTTCTTGGAGAGCGGTTCAGCGGTAGCGACGAGCGCGGACAGCACTGAACCAGCAAGGAGGAGAAAATGCCTGCGAAACACAGGCCCAACACGGAAGCGAATACCCGTGAAACGCAAGGCGCGGCGGCGAAGGTTTTTTG
>CAYVDZ010001171.1:0-1873 GCA_964450575.1 uncultured Opitutus sp. | reverse complement strand
GTCAGGACGGCGTCCTGGAGTCCAAAAATGGTGAACAGCGCACCCATGATCGCCGCTGCTGCGGCGATGATGATCCCGGCGACGATACCGCTCTTACCCTCGGCGTCCCCTTTGCTGATGGCGTTGGCGCCGGTCCAGATTTTTAGGACGCCCCAGAAGAATCCCACCATGAAGACGAGGGCGAGGGCCGAGCCGAAGCCGTCACGCAGGGCTTGAAGCTGCGCCAGTGCAGCCCACGAGAGAAAATTTGAATCAGGCCGCAGCATATCGGGTAAGCATACGAAACACGACAGAGCCACCGGTAAATCTGCCCGGAATAGAATTATCTCCTGCTGATAATATGCGTGCGGTGGGCTTCACTGCCCTTGTATTTACATACGAAAAGAATTCTTGTCAATAAAAACGTATGCAAATATTAATTTCCCCCATGAAGTCTACCGCCGGCTCGCGCCCGAAGAGCGACGTTCGCACGAGTTTTTCGCTCTATCCCGCGGATCTAAAAATCCTGAATGATGCGCTCGTGCGTCTCGCCGAGCGAAAGGTCCTGGCGGATCGCACCAAGTTCGTGCGCGGCCTGCTGCACTCGGCGACGGAACTCGACCTCTTCGCCTACGCCGCGGTGCAGCACCGGGAAGATTCGTTGAAGGCCGGTCCGCGCGAAACCGAGTATGTCGAGGAACGAGTCACCATCGTCCTGCCCGTCAGCGACCTGAGCAAAGTGGAACGGGCCGTAAGTCAGCTCAAGACGAAGGGAGTCCGGGCAAATGAAAGCTACATCCTGCGCGCGCTGCTTCGTCGCTTGCCGTCGCTCGATGCGCTGACACCCATGGTCGCAGGTTATCTGGATAAGTTTCCCGACGGCCGCTCCCGTGCAGCGCGGGCAAAGGTGAAATGAACGACTTGACCGAGCGGATCGCGCGCGTGCGCGGCTTGGACGCGCACTTGCGGACCAATATCCGTGGCCAGGATCACGTTCTACCGCGCATCGCCGCCGCGTTCGCGCGAGGGGCGCTGGGAGTTTCTTCGCCCGACCGACCACGCGCTTCGTTCCTCTTCGTCGGTCCCACCGGCACCGGCAAAACCGAAACATTCACGTGCGCCACCGACTACGTGTTCGGCCCGGGTCATCTGATTACGTTCGATATGTCGGAGTATCAGGACCGCGCCGCCGTCAACAAACTGCTGGGCGAGAACCGCGACGATCCGGGCCTGCTCGGCCGCGCGCTCGCCTCGATCACGAACGGCGGGATTCTCTTCGACGAACTCGAGAAAGCGCACCCGCTCGTGCTCGATCTGTTCCTGCAGATTCTCTGGCACGGACGTGTCACCGTGGCGACGGGTCAGGTGCTGCGCTTCGGCGCCTACTTCATTGGGTTCACTTCGAACATCGGCGCGGCGGACGCCATGCGGATGGAACGATCCCGACTACCGAGCATTGAGCAAGCGGTGCTGCGCCGCGTGGAACAGGAACTTCGGCCCGAATTGGTCGGACGCATCGGCGAAAAGCTCGTGTTCGCGCGCCTTATACCGGCCGTGCAGCGGGAAATCTGCGAACTGGAAATCGCCCGGGAGACTGCGCGTTTGCGTGCTGGGGGCTTCGATCTGGCGGTCGCACCGGAGGCGATGGAATTTTTGCTGCGGGAGGGATTTCATCCGCAACTCGGCGCCCGGCCGCTCCGGCAGACGATTGAGCGGCAGTTACAGGATGTCGTGGTGCGGGGACTTTTCGCCTGTGGCTCGGGCGCAGGGCGGGTGGTCTTTGATGCGAAATTGAATGTGCTGCGGCTGGTTAATTGAAGTGGAGCGCGGAGTGTTATGGGTCACGATCTCGTCATCTACCAATTCAGCCGTGCGAGAGTGGAGTGAGGAGATT
>CAYVDZ010001170.1:0-1873 GCA_964450575.1 uncultured Opitutus sp. | reverse complement strand
TTTATGCGTTAAGCGCGCGACCCAATCCGGTGGCGCGCAACTTTGTGCACCACCAAGGGGCGTTCTATCGGCGGGCCCTTTTCGCAGAGCAGGGCGGATTCGACACCACGCTGAATGTGATGGCTGATTACGATGTAAATCTCCGGCTCTGGAAGCGCGGGGTGACCTTCGAGCCGGTTCCTACGCTCCTCGCGTCCTGTGGAATCGGAGGGCTGAGCGATGCCGGTCGCTGGCGTGGCTACCGGGAGGAAATTACGGTGCGGCACCGCTATTTCTCTGCCGCCCGGTGTGTGGTGTGGGACGTGTTTTCGCTCGTGCGGTTTCTGCGGAAGCGAAGTCTCCGCAGCGCCGCGAGACACTGACCCGACCAGCGTCCGAGGCCAAAGCGGAGATTATGAAAGCGTCCGCCGATTCTCAGCCAGTCACCTCCAAACACGATCCGCAACGGCAGGGTGCGCCAGAACTCGCGACCGCTTCGGCGGGAAATTTTCGCCCGCATAAACTCCGGGCGGCGCGCTAAAATTTCCGCGCGAGCCGCGGCCAGTGCGCGCGAGTACGGACCGTAAATAGCATTGCGAAGCCGATACGGCATTACCCCGTAGTCGAGCTGACCAGCGTGCGACCACCCGCTGCCGGCGGCCTCACGATAGCGGGCAAAATGAAAGACGATGAGAGGCGACCCGTTAATCGAGAGTTGGGTCGTCGCGTTTTCCGCGTGGCGCGGCGCGTTCACACTCGCCCCTGCCCAATTCCAAGGCGCGAAGTTCACGCCTGGGTGGTCGAGGACCAGCAGCGACGCTCCCAGCTGGGTGGGCCACTGATCGAGGTACTTTTGATCCGCGTAACGCGCGTCTTCCAGCTGGTCGTAGCACCACTCGAGACATTGCGCCCTCCATTGATCGAGGCAGGCGCGCCCGGCGGGATCGTTGTGGAAAACCAGCACCCCAACGTTAAACCTACCATGTTTTTCGTAATGCTCCAGCCATGACGGAAAGCGATGGGCCGTAATCAAAACACTCGCGCGGGCCACCTCCATTGCCGTGAAAATCGGGGCTGGATTCGCGAAAAAGAAAAGGTCGGCATCGAGATAGGTTATCCGCTCGACCCCGGGTTGCGTCGCCAGCAACCAGCGAGGCCAGCAGGGCGAAAGCGTGAAATAGTATTCCACGCGCGTCCGGTTGTCCTTCGCGGCGGCGAGCTGCAGATCAGCGGCTTCAAGTTCGCCGAGAGAAACCGCTTCCAGACCCGGCTCTTTCAGGTCGTGGAGAATTTCATGCGTGACGTCATCCAGCGCCAGTACCCACAGCACCGCCTCCGGATCGTGTGCCTCCAGGGAGCGCCAGAGGGCGAGTCCCTGAACGAGAAAGCCCCGGTCGAAGTACGTGCAGTAATGATTCACGTCGGATCGGCGGGTCGCCGCGCAAGTACGACGTTATCGAGGTAAAAGTCTTCGTTTCGCGGCAGCACCACTCCGGCCATGATCCCAAGGAGCGTAACCGGCGCCATGAGGACCACCTGCGTCAGTAAATTCAGAACGCGAGACGATGAGCGCGTCGTCTTGAAAATCCAGGCGTTCGCGAGCTGAGCCAGAGCCCGGGCATCGGCCACACTTTTTCGCTGCTGGATAACTTCGAAGCCATTCCGCTCGAGCAGGGCGCGCAGGCCAAAGGAAGAATAGCGTGCGAAGTCATACGGCTGCTCGTGCTCATCCCACGCAAAGGGCACGGTCAGCAGCAGGCGCCCGGACGGTCGCAGAACGCGGTGCAACTCGGCGACGAATAGCTCGGGCGTGAACACGTGCTCCAGCACCTGCGAACAGAGCACGCCGTCGAAGCTGGCGTCGGCGAAGGGCAGCGTACGCCCATCATAAAAC
>CAYVDZ010001169.1:907-1874 GCA_964450575.1 uncultured Opitutus sp. | reverse complement strand
TGGCGACCCAATCCCGGCGCAGCTCTGCGCGTTTATTTCTGACCGAGTCCCTAAGCCGAATCGTGGCACGCTTACTCGCAAACCCGCCGCAAATTATAGTTCATCGGTCATTGCGGGAAGCGTAGGGCAGGTTTGTGACCTGTCGGAGGCGGGTCACAGACCCGCCCCACTTTAATCCATCCAGTTGGATGGCCACGTCGCTTCCCTCCTCGCCATGACAATTGAGGAGGTTCATTGCCTAGCCACCCAATGCGGCGTTAGTCCAGCTCTCGCCATGACAAGGCTGGGGGTTTATTGCCGTCTTCCCGCAAGCGCTTTCCTTTATCCCTGTTCTCGCCATGACCCGTTTGGGTGTTACGAGCGACCGGTATTACGCGTAGCGGTCTTCCGTCCACGGATCCGCCGTGTTCGAGTAACCGCGGACTTCCCAGAATCCGAGTTTGTCCTCGGCGAGAAACGTGATGCCGCGGATGAACTTCGCGCCTTTCCAGGCGTACAGTTTCGGAATGATCACCCGGGCGGGGCCACCGTGTTCGCGGGGAACGGGAGCGCCGTCAAACGACGTCGCAATCAGGACGTCGTCATCGAGGCATTTTTCCACCGGTACGTTGGTCGAATAACCGTCGAAACTCGTGAAGTAGACGAACCGCGCCTCGGGCTTGGGCTGCACGTGTTCATACAGCGTTGTGAAAGCGAGCCCGCGCCACCGGCAGTCGTATTTGCTCCACGTGGTCACGCAGTGAAAGTCGCTGACATCCTCCACCTGAGGCAGAGCGTGAAAGGCCTCCCACGTGAGCTCCGTGGGATTCTCGACGAGCCCGTCGATTTTCAGGCGCCATTCCGGCAGCGGGATGTCGGGCTGCACGCCGAGGTCGAGCACGGGAAAACCGGCGGTGAGTTTCTGGCTGGGCGGGAGGCGCTCACCGGATGCGGTCGGCCGGGCGGTGACGCCTCGCGACTTCTGTTT
>CAYVDZ010001169.1:0-897 GCA_964450575.1 uncultured Opitutus sp. | reverse complement strand
CGCAAGTGCCGCGGCCATGCCGTACATCAGAGGCGCTGTCGGGACGACGCGGTGGTCGGCCCTCCCGGGAGCATCCTTACGCGATGCTGCTATCGGGCGCGAGGGCGGCTTCCACGGCGGCCCGGCGCTTGGCGTAATAAAACGTCATGATCCCCTGATAGATCGTCGAGGCGATCGCGAGGATTTGCACGCTCACCCGATTCAGGGTGCGCATGTAATCCTCGACCGACAGGCCGACCTGTTGCGCGCTGAGTTCGAAGGCTTCTTGAAAGCGCTCGGGAATTGGCGGCATCTCGAAATGCATGAGCCGCAACGCGCAGTAGCCGAGAATCACGAGGTAAAGCGCGGGCTGGCTGGCGAGAAGCCAGCGCATGCCGCTGACTTCACCTTTGCGGAGGAGCCCGGAGCCGTGAATTTCGAAGGCGCCGGCCCCGGTGGCGAGCAACCCGACGATGGCGAATGCCGTATCGCCACGGGCCGCCGCCAGCAGGGCGAACACGCTACCCAATATCACCACGCTGGTTCCGTCCAGTTTCGCCAGCCGCGTGACGCGGGCCAGGGTCTCTTCGGGTAATAGCGGAGGTTGCTGCATGGAAGGGTTGTCATTCCTTTGTGGGCTTCGAAGCTCAAGCCTCTTGTTTGCGTGACGAACGCCCGGAGCCGGGTTCCGGGGCTGTCCCACGCAAGATTGCACCGCGCCTCCGGGCCTGCGCTCATTGCCACTTTGCCGTGTCTGCACCGAAATCTGAAAAACCTTTTCCCTTCCGCATCGAGTTCCCGCCCGAGCTGCCGATCAGCGTGCGCGCGGAGGAAATCACCGCAGCCATTCAGGCGCATCAGGTAGTTATCCTGGCGGGCGAGACCGGGTCCGGAAAAACCACGCAGATTCCCAAGATG
>CAYVDZ010001168.1:0-1875 GCA_964450575.1 uncultured Opitutus sp. | reverse complement strand
CAATGCATGGGCGTGCTCACGCAATTCGATCTCGATGTGATCATGACAAGTGAACAGGAGTGGGGCTGCTATCCGACGGTTCCGGCACTCGCGATTTATCATCTGACCACACTTCCCGGCCTCGATGCGGTCGGCACCACGCGCTGGATCTGGAATGGCCGCCAGAAAAGCCAGCGCGACGCCGCGCTTCCACCGGAGGCCGCGCCGGGCTCGCCGGAGGATCAACCGCGTATCACAGAAGATGAGACGGTGCGTTGACGGGTCGGAGAAGGGGTCCGGCCTTTCGCAATGGCTGATGGCAGTTCCTGCGTATAGGAGAAGATGATACAGCGCGTTGATGCCCCACGTCTCCGGACCACCCTCGGCGTTTCCGAGCTCACGCGATTGGTCGATGCGCTGCAGCGCCGGATTGAGCTCGGCCGTCCGCTGGTCGGTGGCTTGACGCTGTCCGAAGCCTCCCCGGAGGAACGCGCCGCGATCGATACGCTCCTCGGCCGCAAGTCGACCCGCGGCAGCTCGCTGCAAATCCAGCTGGACGAACTGGCACACGCGCTGCGCGAAGCTGGCATTTGCGACGACTTGCAATCGGCGGTGTTCGCGCTTCGTGGCCCCATTGTCGATCGCCACACGCGCGCGGCCGAACGGGAAGCGGCATGGACGGCCGTTTGGCAGGAAATGGAGAAATCATTTGGAGCTAAGCCGATGCTTCGCCCCTGGCTCGCGAAACTCGCCGGCACCGGCGTGGTTCGTCGACTGTGTGACGACGATCCTGAAGTGGGCGCACAGGTGCTGCGTGATGTATCACGCGTCGTATCGAGCCTGCCGGCGGCCGCCGAACCGCTCGCCGCATTCGCCGCCCGGCTCTTTGGCAATGCCCATGCGCTCGATCCGGGAATACCCCGAGCGACGCTCGCGGTACGAGCCGCCGCACGCGTCAGCGGTATCTTGTTCCAGGACGACGCCGAGGGACGGCGAGCTGCCTGGGGGAGTGTGGGAGTGATGTGCGACGAACTCAGCACGCCTGCGCTGGTGTTCAATTTTTCGAGCAGCGCGGACACACCCCTGACTCGCATACTTCAAATCGGTCGGGAGAGCGTCGAACCGGTGCACCTCTCGTTGCGCCTCCTCCTGCACTGGCCGCTCGATCGGGATCCTTCGCTCGCGGGGAAGGAGATTTTCATCTGTGAGAATCCGACGATCGTCACCCTGGCAGCGGACCGCCTCGGCTCGCGCTGCGCTCCGTTGATCTGCGCCAACGGCCAGTTTGCGACCCCGCTCCTCGTGCTGTTGCGCCAGCTCCGCGCGGCGGGAGCGCGCCTGTATTATCATGGCGATTTCGATCCGGCGGGGCTCGCGATTGCGCGCCGGGTGATGGCCGAAAGTGGCGCACGTCCGTGGCGTTTTGGTGCAGCGGATTATGCTGCCGCGCCCAAAGGAGAAACGTTCGCCGGACAGCCGGGCGCGACCCCGTGGGATGAATCGCTCCGTGCACTCCTGCACGACGACGGCCGTGCCGTCCACGAAGAAGCCGTCTTCGACTCCCTGGCTGAGGACCTTAGCCGCTAACAGCTCCATCGAATCCGGCGTGGATTTCGAGAAGCGCATCGCCACCATCTACCAACGCCGCCGTCAGCCCGACGAAATCAAGGCCGCCTTCGACCAGCTCCAGCTCGAATTCAGCTTGGAGATTAACGAGTCCATGACTCAGACGCGCCGCAAGCTGCTGGAAAACTTCGACGACGAGGTGCGCGAGAAACTCACGATTCGCGACGAAGCCGCCAAGGCCTACCTCAGCCGTTACGAACGGCTCCTCATGGCGCTCACCCGTCACGAACTCGCCAACCAGGCCGATTTTGCCGACGACTCCGGTTTCGT
>CAYVDZ010001167.1:0-1878 GCA_964450575.1 uncultured Opitutus sp. | reverse complement strand
CCGACGTGGCCCACGGCAATGGTGTGCTGCAGCGTATCATCAATCCAGCGCTGCACGTCGGCAAACCGTTCCGGGCCGCGCGTCTCGTGTGCGACCGCGACCTCGGCTCCCGCGATCGCTGTTTCCATGGCCGGTCGCTCCGCATAGAAATGCGGCTGGTCCGGCTCGAAAATAGATTCGAGCACGGCGAGCGGATCCAGCGCATCCACGGCGAGCGAGATGCTCACGAGCTTCTGCCGGCCGTCGCGCCGCGCCGCCGCCTGACACTCGCCCAGGAAGGCCCCGAGCGCCTCAGGTGAGGCGTTTTGGGCCGGATGGAGGGGAAGGATCGTCATTCGGGGGACACCGGGATGGAAGCCGGTTTTACCCTCCCGCCGCACGGAAACGGGTCGTGTTTGTACTTTGTTTCAAGACGTTCCATGTCGCCCGCGCCTGGATCACGCTTTCGCCGGCGCCGCCGGTTTTTCGGGGCGGGGGAAGAGCACCAACGCCGGCGAAACTTTCGCGCCGTTCAGTTTCGTTCCCCACTCGAGTTCCGCCTGCCACTCCGTGCCCGGCGTATACCCGAACGCTTCGTAAATCTTCTGCGTGCTCGCGGGCGTGACGTGCAGCATCGCGGTCACCGCAAGGCGCGAGGCCTCCGCAATGGTGGCGAGTGTCGTCCGCAACAGCGCCTGATCTTTTGGCTCGGTCGATTTACCCAGCTTCCACGGCGCCCGCTTATCGATGTAGCTATTCGTCGCGGTGAGGAAGGTCATGGTGCGCTCAAGCGCGGTGTGGAACTGGAAAGTCTCACCCAGCGGCACGAGTTCGTCGCGCGTCTTGGTCCACACCGCCAGCAACTCGAGCTCGAGCTCTTCGATGACTTCGGCCGCGGGCAGCACGCCACCCGCAAACTTCGTGGTCATGTTGAGCGCGCGGTTGACGAGATTGCCGAGGTTGTTCGCCAGCTCGCTATTGTAGCGCACCATGAACTGCTCGACCGTGAACTCGCTGTCCTGGCCCACATTCATTTCGCGAATGAGGAAGTAGCGGAAGGCGTCGACACCAAACTGGTCAATCAGATCGAGTGGATTGACCGCCGCGCCCGTGCTCTTGGACATCTTGGCTCCACTCTGCATCCAAAACCCGTGCACGAGCAGAGCCTTCGGCGGCGGCAGGCCAAAAGCATGCAGCATGATGGGCCAGTAAACGGCATGCGGCGGGACGAGAATGTCTTTGCCGATGACATTGAAATCAGCGGGCCAATAGCCCTTGTCGACGACGCCGGAATAGTAATTCAACAACGCGTCGAACCACACGTACGTCACGTAGTTTGAGTCGAATGGCAGCGCGATGCCCCACTCGAGACGTTCCCGCGGACGCGAAATACAGAGGTCGTTCAACGGCTCCTTGAGGAACTCGATCACCTGCTTCTGCCGGTACTTGGGGAAGATAAAATCCTCGTGTGTCTTCAGGTAATCGATGAGCCAGTCCTGATACTTCTTCAGCCGGAAGAAATAGTTCTGCTCCACGATCGCGGTGACCTCGCCGAAAATCTCCGGCCACGTGCCATCGGGCAGGCGGTCTTTCTCCTGAAGAAACTGTTCCTGGCGCGTGCTATAGAAACCGCGGTATTCGGCCTGATAGATTTCGCCCTGGTCGAAGAGCTTCTGCAGGACATCGCAGACGACTTTTTTGTGGCGTGGCTCGGTCGTGCGGATGAAGTCGTCGTAGGAAATGTTGAGGCGGTCATACAGTGCACGGAACTCCGCAGCCGTGGCATCGACGTAGGCCTGGGGCTCGATCCCTTGCTTGCGCGCACTCGCCTGCACTTTTTGGCCGTGCTCGTCGGCACCGGTGAGAAAGTGCACCTGATCACCCATCTGCCGCCGGAAC
>CAYVDZ010001166.1:0-1879 GCA_964450575.1 uncultured Opitutus sp. | reverse complement strand
TCTTCGTTTCCTCCGTTATCTTCGGTTCATTCTTCTGTGCTCACCGGAAACAGCGGGGAACCGAAATAATTGCCTCGCTGCGATTCCGACCTGTTCAGCGCTGACGCGGCAAAGCGCCTCCCGTCGGCTTTCCGACCCGGGACCGAGCCCGAGTGGCACGGGAATGCACGGGCGAAGGCGAGCCCATTCGGAGTCTCCCGACTCAGGCACCGGTTCATCTACGGTCCGCCTATCGGGCGGTGCGCAGCTGCACGCTGTCGACGAGGCGGTCCTGCGCCAGGATGTCGGTCGCGACGATGAGCTTGTCGCCGGGCAGAATTCGCTTGATGCGTTGCAGCAAGTCGATCGCTTGCTCGATGGTGTCGCTGGGATCGGCGGCGAGCGGCATCAGAAACGGCTCGACGGATCGCAGCAGACGCAGGTGACGGAACACCTCGGGCGAAGGGGTGAACGCGAGAATCGGTGAGTGCACGGGTCGAAGCAACGCCAAGCCTTGAGCCATGAAGCCGTGCCGGGTAAACGTCACTAGTTTGGAGTTCGGAAGTTCGTTCGCGAGGACCACGGCGGAGTGCAGCACTTTCATCCGCTCGCCGATGAACACGGCTGGCTCTTTCCAGTCGCTGTCGGCTTCGCGTTCGATGCGGCGCGCGATCGTGTCGAGCATCTGCACGCATTCGAGCGGGTATTTGCCGATGGTGGTTTCGCCGGACAGCATGACGCAATCGGCCATCTCGTACACCGCGTTGGCGACGTCCGTGATTTCCGCCCGCGTTGGGACAGGCTGCGAAATCATGGACTCGAGCATGTGGGTGGCGACAATCACCGGGCGGCCTTGAGCAAGGCAGGCGCGGACGGCGCGGCGCTGAATCACGGGCAGCTCCTCGAAGGGGCATTCAATGCCGAGGTCACCGCGGGCGACCATGAGTGCATCGCAGGCGCTCACGATCTCGTTGAGATTATCGATGGCGGATTGATCCTCGATTTTCGCAATGATGCGGACTTTCGATTTCTGCTCCACGAGGAAGCTTCGGAGCAGTTCGATGTCCGCGGCGGCGCGAACGAACGAGAGGGCGAGGTAATCGATTCCTTCTTCCAGCCCCACGAGGGAATCGGCCCGGTCTTTTTCGGTGAATGACGGCAGGTTCACCTTCACGCCGGGAAGGTTGATGTGCCGGCGCGATTTGAGTTCGCCAGGAATGAGCACCCGGCACCGGATGCGCGCGGCGTCTTTTTCGAGCACTTCGAGGCGAAGTAGTCCGTTGTCGACCAGGACGGTGTCGCCAATGGCGATGTCATTCACCAGGTCCTTATAGTTGACGTCGACCGACCGGACTTCCTCGCCGCCACCCTGGCCGGTGCTGTCGCCGGGCTTCACGGTGAAGTCGAAAATCTCGCCCGCCTTCAGTTCAAGGGGGACGCTGAGATCGCCCGTGCGAATTTCCGGACCCTTGATGTCCATCATGATTGCGACGTCACGATCAACGCGCTTGCTGATGGCCCGAATGCGACGAATCACCCCGCGCGTCCAGTCGTGTTTCGCGTGGGCCATGTTGAGACGGATGATATCCGCTCCGGCGAGGATGAGTTTTTCCAGCATCTCCTCGCTCTCCGTGGCAGGCCCCAGCGTGAAGATGATTTTGGTGCGGCGGAACAGATGATTTGCGCTCATGGACGCCGCCATCCGTGCAGTTATCGTGCCGCGGAGCAAGCGTGGGCGGGCGCGTTCCCTGGCATAATGTGCCGCGACCCCGAGTGAGGGGCTAAACCAGATCGTAAAAGGGCGTGCTTTCGCCCTGTTCGACCACCGAAAACTCGCATGCACTGAGCGAGAGCCGCATGGGCGCGAAGACGCTTTCGACCGCCGCGCGCGAGTTACAAT
>CAYVDZ010001165.1:0-1882 GCA_964450575.1 uncultured Opitutus sp. | reverse complement strand
CAAAATTCTGCATGTGGCGATCCGTGCCCTTGAATTCCTTCACGACCTTGCCGGCCTTGTCGTAAGCGGTGGCGGTGAAGTAATTCGTCGTGACGATGGAGCCACCGGCGCAGTCGATGACATTGCCGACGCCAACACCCCGATAAAGATCCATCGCATCCTTACCCGTCGCACCCGTCTTGCTGGGCAAGCCGCGCACTTCGAAAATCAGCGGAGCGCTCGCGTAATCGTGAATCACCACCTGGGTGTTCGGTGTATCCGCATCGTCGATATACCCCAGACGACCGCCCACACTCAGGGTCCGCCGCGGGAGGCCCGTTTCGCCGAGGAACCAGCGCGCGACGTCCATCTGGTGGATGCCCTGGTTGCCGACGTCGCCATTGCCGGTGACATGGAGCCAGTGCCAGTCGTAATGCAGTTTCTTGCGGGTGAGTGGATCCTTCGGCGCCGGGCCGGCCCACAAATCATAATTCACCGTCTCCGGAATCTTCTGCGGGCCGCTGGTCTTGCCGATGCTATCGCGGCGCTTGTAACAAAATCCGCGCGCCGCGGTCACTTTGCCGAGATTACCGGCGCGCACCCACGCGACCGCTTCCTGGAGACCCTCGCCGGAGCGAATCTGCGTACCGCACTGCATGACGCGGTTGTACTTCGCCGTGGCGGCGACGAGCTGGCGGCCTTCCCAAACGTTATGAGAAACGGGTTTCTCAATATAGACATCCTTGCCCGCTTCACAGGCCCAAATGCCCTGCAACGAATGGAGGTGATTGGGCGTCGCAATCGTGATCGCATCGATATCGGAGGCGGCCAGCAAGTCGCGTAAGTCGACGTACGTTTTCGCGTCGGGGTACCCATTGGCCTTCGTCTTTTCCAAGACCGCGGTATCGACATCGCAAAGCGCCACGACCCGCACGCCTTTGATGCGGCTCAGGCTTTGCAGGTGACTGCGGCCGCGGCCGTTGAGACCGACGACCGCCACCCGGAGATCGCCATTCGAGCCAGCGACCTGGGCCCAGGAGCGAGCGCTCAGGACCAGGCCGGCGGCAGCCACCGATGAAGATTTAAGGAACGTGCGGCGGGAGAAGTAGTTCATGGGGTAGGAAATTGAGGCAAAACAACTCAGCAAAACGGGGCGGCGCTCCGGAGACATCAGACGATGCCTGCGAAACGCCCGCGGCGGTGATTACTTTCCAGCGGCGTACTCTTTATAGCGCTCGGCCACCTTACCGGCCTTCTCGTCGCCCATGTGGAAATAAAATCGCCAGCGGAACGTAACGCTGTCCCCGGCTGCAATCGTGAGATCACCGGCCTTGGGGTTCCCTTTGTGCTCAGGTTCGAAGTCGTGCTTGCCGAATGGATTGGCGGCGAACAACGCGTAGGAACGCACATGCCACCATGTGGGATGCCGGGGATTCTTCGGATGATCGAACATCGCGACGCCGTAAACCTTGCCGTTTTTCGGCGCGTGGTAGTCAACCCACGTGGAGCTCTTTCCCCAGGTTGCGTCATTCTTGATTCCCTCCGCATTCACAATCGTGCCGGTGCCCTCGTGCTTCTGCCGCTGCTTGTTCACCGAGTAGCTGTGCGGGGGGGTCATCCAGAGCGGGAGACGGATCGCCATCGAGCCTTCCTTGGTGTCACCGAAAACCACCGGCTTGTTCGGCGGGGCTTTCAGCGTTACCTCGTAGTCGAGGATTCGTCCACCGCCCGCGACCGCCCGGGCGCGAATGACCGTCTCGTCCGTCAGTTGAACCGCACCGTCTGGACCGACCCACTTGTTCCGCGAGCGAATCTCACCGACGCCACCTTTCGTGGTGTGCTCCACGGACTCGTTCACGATCTGGCCCTGTTTCTTGCGGTCGCTCTCGGCCCAGAAATCGAT
>CAYVDZ010001164.1:0-1883 GCA_964450575.1 uncultured Opitutus sp. | reverse complement strand
CCCGAACGCCTCACCCGCTCCAACGCAAAAGCAGAAAAAAGGTGCACTCCGGGCGATAACGGCCTGGGGGTGCACCCTGATCTTTGCCCCTGGAGGGCGAACTTAAACGCGACTCATTGCCAATGCCCGCGAACGTAAACGTATCCACCTTTTGGAGCCGGCTGCCACGAGGGCTGCACCCAGTTCGTCACGCCCGGAGGTGGGATCTCCCAACGTCCCGACTGCCACTGATAATCACTGCCGGTCCAAGCGTAATGCCCGCGGATCCAGACCGCGTTGGCGACCGGTTGCGGCGGCACGGTTTCCTGCGGCTCGGAAACCGGCGCTGGTGGAACCGTTTGGACCGCCGCTATCGTGTCGGGCACTTGGCGTGCGTCGCGCTCGTCCGACCGCTGGCCGATCACTGCGCCTGCCAGGCCACCGGCCACGGCACCCACCGCGGCGCCGGTTCCTGTGCCCACCCGATCAGTGTTATTTCCAATAACTCCGCCAAGAATGGCACCGGTGGCTGCTCCGGCGGCCGCCCCGCGATTTCGATTTGAATCTAAATAACCACCGCTCGCGCAGCCTGCGCCAAGGGCCGCAACTGCCGCTACCAGCGTGATTGAAATTTGAGCTTTCATACTCCGCATAGTGAAGCCAACGGGCTTGTGGTTCCCTGCGTTGATTGTACTCGTCGGCACTGCCCGCCTCCAGCTCTGCTCCCATCCGGGACTTGTGTGATTACGCATCACACCAAAGAATTGTACTCACGCCCCCTCTCATGTCTCTCCCCGTCAATCTCACCCGCCTTCCGCAAACGGATCCCTTGGAAATTTACCGTTACCGCGACGGTCTTTACGCCGTGGATCTGCTGACCGCTGCCCTCACTGAATGGGATTTTTTCACCTGGCTGGCGGCCAACCCCAGCACTAAGGAGATGATTTGCGGGGCGCTCGCGATCGCAGAGCGCCCGACGGATGTGATGCTCACCTTGTTTACAGCAGACGGTTTTATTCATGCTCGCGATGGCGTGTTTGAAATCACGCTTCGCGCGGCGGAACATCTCGTCAGCACATCTCCATTTTTCATCGGTCCGTATTTTGCGTCGCTCAAGGAACGCCCGGTGGTGCGTGATTTCATTAAGATCCTCCGCACGGGCAAACCCGCCAACTGGGGCAGTTATCAGCATCAAAAAGAATGGAGTGAAGCGATGCTCACCGAAGAGTTCGCGACCTCCTTCACCGCGGCGATGGACTGCCGCGGCACTTATCTCGGAGCCGCCATGGCCACAAAAGTCGACGCCACGAATCACCGGCGTCTACTCGACATCGCGGGCGGATCCGGAATCTACGCCTGCGCCATGGTCGCCCGCCACCCGCATCTTCGCGCCACCGTGTTCGAGCGGCCTCCCGTGGATGCGATCGCGCGTGCGATGACTCAGAAACGTGGATACACGGAACGCGTCGGTGTCACGGCCGGTGACATGTTTCAGGATCCGTTACCGCGCGGCTACGATCTGCACCTTTACTCCAATGTGCTGCATGATTGGGACCTCGACAAAGTACGACCGCTGCTCGCCGCCTCGTTTGCCGCTCTCGATGCAGGCGGGGTCTTGATCGTGCACGACGCGCATCTCGATCGCGACAAATCCGGACCGCTGCCCGTCGCAAAATATTCCGCGCTGCTCATGTCGGTCACCGAAGGAAAATGCTACTCGATCAGTGAAATGGAAACACTGCTCACGGAGGCGGGTTTTGCAGAGATTGCCTACACGCCCACGGTCGCGGACAGGAGCATCATTACCGCGCGCAAACCCTGAGTCACGCCGGCCACCCGACGACAATCCCTGCGGTTGCTTCGCCGGATTTTGCAGGCTTGAGCTTGCGGCCAAGGTCTTCTCC
>CAYVDZ010001163.1:0-1893 GCA_964450575.1 uncultured Opitutus sp. | reverse complement strand
AGGAAATGTGGCTCGTCGATCCGATCTTGCAGCAAATCCACCTCTACGATTTCGCCCGCGACCCGGCAAAGGCGGTGCGCCTCGTCGAGGACGACGAGACGTTTGAGTCGGCGCTGCTCCCGGGCCTGATGGTGAGCGCGGCCGAGGTGTTTAAGCGGTAGGTGCGGCGACTCGCCACGCACGACGTAGTGCCGGACCTCGTGTCCGTGCCTTCAATGTTGGCAATGTCCTACGGTGCGGCCACAAAAGCCGGCCCGACAAAATCCGTAACTACTCAGGCGGCAGTTTTCAGGTGATCTGACCTTGGTGGTTCCTGCGTTTGGGCAACTGGCGGCGTTTCGGGCGGAAGCCAAGGCTGACCGGCCAGCGCTTGAGTGATGCCGTCGAAGAGGTCGATGCGGTTTTTTTGCAGGGTGCTCACGTAGGAGCGGATTCGGCAAAAGTCGATCGCCCCCGTTTCCGTGCGGAAGCCGCCGGAGACTTTTTGCTGAACCTTCATCATGCGCACGGCTTGCCCGGCTTGGTTGTTGGACCAAGGGACTTGGGGGTCATGGAGGAAGCGCAGCGTTTCCACCTGACGATCGCGGAGTCGATCGAGCAAGCTGAGGACTTTGCCGCGAGCGGGCCGACCTCGTTTGGGTGGGCCGGTGATCGGCGGTTCCGGATTGGCCGCGTAGCCGGCGCGCCAGGCGGATTCATAACGTGCAGTGAGGGCGGCGATCCCGGCCGGGGGGATGACTGCGCCGCCGCCATGATACTGCAGCTTGAGGTCCCGGCCGTCATACAGGATCTGCTTCATCGTGGCGGCCCAAGCCTGGCCGGGTGCTTCGCTCGCCGCGGTCAGTTCGCGCTCATGGTGCTCGTTGCAGACGGCGTGCTGGCAGGAAAACCTAAAATAGGGCGACCAGTGGTCGTGCACGGCGACGCCGGTATAGGCGGGCAGGATCCCGGGCGCGCTGATCCCCTCAGCCCCGCGCCGCCACTGGCAGAGGTAAAGGGTGAGCGCGACCGTGCAGCACACATGCAACCAGAAACGACGGGCGGCAAACCGGAAGCCGGTTTCATCGCAGCAGATGCCCGGCGCCGCGCGCAAGAGCTTGGTCACCGCGGTCAGAAACGCGTTGAGCTTCGCCGAGAGGCGGGTGTGACAGGTGATGATCCAGCCGCCACTGACACCGCCGGCCGGTGAGTTGCGCGATCACGTCGGTGACCCGATGGAAGGGGACAAAGTGGACCGTGTACAAGAAGATCGCGAAAGCGGCCAGGCGCGGGCCGTATTGGGTCGGTTGCTCGACCCCGGGCGGAGGGGGCGCGCGGGTGACGGCGGCACACTGCGGGCAGCATTTGCACTCCATTTGATGTTCGGTCACCACCAACGGGGTTTTCGGCAGATCGAACACTTGATGTTTGATCAGCGCATCGGCCAACTGCTGCGAGAGGTCGAGGCCACAGCCGCGGCAGTGGGACACCGGATGCCGGACCACTTCGTCCGGCGCCACGACCGGCGCCAGGCGATGCCCGGGATGTCCTGGCTGTCCGCCCGTACGCCGCAGGCTTTTGCGGCGCTCGCTGCGGGGCTTGGGCCGCGGATCGCTCGAGGGCGGCGCGTGGGTCGTGCGGCTGTCGCCGAGCGGGACGCGCTGGCGTCGGACCACGGCCAATTCATCCTCCAGCGCGAGCACGCGCGCCACCAGCGCCGCCGGGCCTTGCGCCACGAGCTGCGCCAAATCCGGACGCAACGCGCAGACTTGCGCCGGGCACGCGTTGGCGCTGGTGGAGACGTTTGTGGCTGCTCCGGGGAAAAAGGACGTTCCGCCGTGGCGGACATGCCCGCGATCGCGATAACCGCTCGCTACCGGGAACGCGTATCCACCGAAGCACTCCGCTGATGCT
>CAYVDZ010001162.1:0-1896 GCA_964450575.1 uncultured Opitutus sp. | reverse complement strand
TGTCTCCTGTTGGGCGGGCGCGGTGTATCACGTCAAGGGCGGCGAAAAGACCCTGCTGCTGGATACCCGGGCCGCGAAGGTGAATTCGGCCGACATCGGATATGATGCCAGGAACCGGATTGTCTATGTGCCGACTTTCTTCGGGGACACCGTCGTCGCGTATCAGCTTAAGTAAGACGGTCGGGGCGGCTGTCGTCCCGGCCGCTTCGTCGGGCGGGAGCGGGAATCGAACCCGTTCACGCTCCACGGTCCGGCATCGGTGAACAATTTTAGTTTTACCCCGGTTTCGACGACGGCGGGCGGCGGCACTGTATCGGGCGGCGGCCCAACACTACCGGAGCCGCCGGACCCAGCGGGAGCGGGTCTGGCGCGGCGCAGAGGTTCTGCGATGAATTTTCCCTGGTCGCAGGCCCGCTTCGTTTTCCCACAGCTCCTTCATGCTAACGTCAGCTGTTTATTTTAAGTGGATCACGCAGATGAGCACGGATCCGGAGAATTACTAATGGAGAGGCACCTGGCCGCAGTTCACGGCACGGTGAAGGGAATGTAATTTATAGTGCCTTGGTAATCTGTGCTCGTCGGTGGAATCTGTGGCTTCAACTGCATTTTGAAGGTTCATGCGGCGGCAGCCCTACTCGAAGTGGCGGCGGAAATCCTTTTGCCTTCCACCGCTCGCCTCCTGCTGTTCTTCACGATCCGTCAATGCTCACTCCGGGTCGACCAGGTGCCGCGCAAAAATCATTTTCCCCCCGGCCGTCGGCAGGATGCTAACGATCTCCGCCCGAACGCGCCGCCCGAGGAGCGCACGCCCGCCGTTGACGACCACCATCGAGCCGTCCTCCAGAAAACCGACCGCCTGCCCTTCTTCTTTCCCCGGCTTCGTCAGTTCAACCTCAAGGCGTTCGCCGAGCATTAGTTCGGGGCGGAGCGACTTCGCGAGCGCGTTCAGATTCAACCAAGTCACGCCGTGAAACTCGGCCATCTTCGCGAGATTGTAGTCGGTGGTAAGCAGTTTGGCGCGCATCGCTTGGGCCAAAAACACCAGCTTCGCATCCACGTCTTCCCGTTTGGTGACTTCACTTTCCGACACGCGAATCTCCAGGTTCTTGATTTTCCGCAGCTCGTTCAGCACTTCAAGCCCGCGCCGCCCCCGTGCCTGCTTGTTCGGGTCGGACGAATCGGCGACCAGGCGGAGCTCATTCAACACGAAACGCGGAATGACCAGCGTGGCGGTGAGAAAACCTGATTCACACAAACGGGCGATGCGCCCATCAATTAACACGCTGGTATCGACCACCACAAGAGGCACCTCCACTTCCTGCGGTACGAACCGGATGTAGGGGATGACAAGGTTGAACTCATCTTTGCCCCGCAACGCGATCACCGTCGCCAGATAAGGACACACGATGAACAAGCCCACCCGCACCATATATACCGTCGGTGCATCCCCTTGCTCCAATAAAGGCGAGGAGCCCACCAGATGCGCGATCAACGCCCCGACCCCAATCCCAAACGTCACCGCGGAAAGTCCGCGCAACGAAAACCCTTTCAGTAGAATGTCGACGAGCAAAACCAGCAGGCCGAGGCACAGACCCACCGCCAGCCCGACCGCGGGATGCGTTTCTCCGGCAAAAACCGTGTACGACACCAACCATCCGGCCGAGGCACAGAGGGAAACAAAAACCAGGCGGATGGGGAGAAGGGTTTTATCCATGAACGGGGGCCACGATCAGCGTGAAATCACCACGAAGACTGCGAGCGGGATTCCAATCATCAACGCCATTAAAACATACAGGATTAACTGCATGCGACGGGCTTTTAGCTTTTCAGCCTCGGATGGTTCCATTTCGGTGCAGCCGACCAAACCCACCCACGTATGACAACGCAATACTGGCT
>CAYVDZ010001161.1:0-1898 GCA_964450575.1 uncultured Opitutus sp. | reverse complement strand
CGCATGGCCAAGGCTCGGCGCGCCGCGGGCAGTCCGATGCCTCCGGTGTCGTTGCGGGTCCAACTCGAAAACCGTAGCTCCGAGCCGATGGAGATTCAGGTCACCGAAGTTAATTCGTATCTCGGCAACTTCGCCGTTCGCCCGCCCGTCCTGCAGCTCGCCGCCGGCGAAAAAGGCATGCTGGAGCCGATGATCTCACAGTTGGGCGTCACCAGTGACGAGATCCCGCTCAAGCTCGAGGTCCGCTACGACGGCAAGAAAGAACTGCAGGTCGTCGTGGTGAAGAACATCATCGCCGAGTCCCTGCGCAAAGAATTCGAAAAAGCCCAGCGCTAGACAATACCCCAAATCTCGCGATCGCCCGCCTGTCTCCTGGACGGATCGGGTGTTCGACCCCGCTGAGTATCGAGCACCCGCACCGTCCGGAATGTCGGTCTCACTCTGGACGGCTCAACCGCCGAGCATTCGGACCCGGCGATCTTTGCGCGGAAACTGCAGCGTCACGACCGTGCCGAGTCCTTCCTTGCTCTCGAGCCCGATCTGACCGCCGTGATCGCGCATGATGCGCCGCGCGATCATCAGGCCCAGCCCGTGTCCACCGACCTTGGTCGTATGATAAGGCTGAAATAGCCGCACCAAGTCTTCCGCCTTGATGCCGCTTCCGCTGTCTCCAAAAAGCAAATACACGGACTCATCGTCCGCACGCATCTTGATTTTTAGTCGACCGCCCGGGCGCATGGCTTCCATGGCGTTCTTGGTGATATTGAAGAAGACCTGCTTGATTTGATTTTTATCTGCGAGCACCTGCGGCAGGGCTCGCGTATCCGCCTCCACTTCGATGCTTCGATCGGCCAGTTCGCGTTGTTGAAACCGCAGGACTTCCGTCAGCACTTCCGCCAGATCCGTCTCCGTCAGATCGGGGGTGCGCGGCCGGATGGCATCGAGAAAATGCGTGATGATACCATCGAGTCGCGTCACTTCACCCCGGCAGATGTTCACCGATTCAGCGAGGGCCTCAATGTCCTTGCTCGCGTTGAGCTTCTTCAACCGCCGCTCCATCAGTTGCAGGTGAATGGTCAACGAATTGAGCGGATTGCCCAGTTCATGCGCCACGCCCGCGGCCAGCAGCAGGACAGAGGACGTTCGCTCGTCCTCAATCCGCGCTTCCGTGGATTGTTTCTCCTGCGTGATATCGCTCAGGATGAGCGCAAACCGCCGCACTTGCGGTCCGCTCGAAGCTCGGAACGGCACCATGTAAAGACGGACGGTTCGCGGCTCAGGATACGTGAGCTCAAACTCCCGGGCAACGAGCGGCGCGTGGCCGGATCCCCTTTCATTGTCGAGCGCCGCGCCGAGCGACATCCGCAGCCCCGGCACCACGCGCCACAGGACCTGTCCGGCCAGATCATCGCTGCCGAGACCGATCAAACGTTGCGCCGACGCGTTGGCGTAGTCGATCGAGCCGTCGTCGCGAATAACGATGATCCCCTCCTGCAGGGTGTTGAAAATCTCTTCGAACAAACCCCGCTCCCGCGCGAGTCGCTGCACCAGATTCGCCAGATTAACCGAGTCGAGGGAATCAAGGCGCCCGAGCACACGATCGAGCGACGAGTGTTTTTTGACGGCCATGCTTTGAAGATGTGTCCACCACCCCGAGCGGGTCAACCCGCTCGATCGCAGGGCGATCGGGTGGAACGGCGAACTAACCAGGGAAAACCTGCGCTTTCCCCTTCATCCTAAGTTCAGCATCTCAAATTAACCGCGGATGGCACGGATGGTCATCCGCAGATTCTGGGAGTGAAGCCGCCGCGTTTTCCCAGTGCGGGATCGTGACGGAAGAGATCGGGAGGAACGCTAATCTCCGCTGATCTCCGCTAATCTATCCCGCCCGGACTGAA
>CAYVDZ010001160.1:0-1903 GCA_964450575.1 uncultured Opitutus sp. | reverse complement strand
GCCGGCATCCATTCACTCCCTCTTTGAACCACACGAAACCGTTCCGAAGGAAGCGTATCCCCAACTAGGGTATTCAGGTAATGCATAGTTGCTCTTCCCACCTCGGGGCGTACGTGACTCCGGTCAGGTCGCCAGGGTATCGCCGCTATTCCGGCATCGGCCTGACGGTCGCCCTCCTGTTGTCGACGGCATCGGCCTGCCGCCCCGGTGTTGCCCCTCCGTCCGCATCGTTGGGCGGCGAAAGGAAAGCGATACCGGTCGACTACGTCGTACGTGCGACGCCGGAGAATCTGAGTTGGGGTTGGTTCCCGGTCGATCTGGAGCCCGTCCTTACCGTTCGTCCTGGCGATGTCGTGGAGATGCACACGCTCACATTGTTCGGCGGCGATGGAAGGTCGGAGCCCGTGGCAGATCTTGGGGAAATCGGCATCGCCGCGTCCGAAGTCCCCGAGGAACTCGTCGCGTTCTGGAAGACCCGCGAGTCTCGCCCCAGAGAGGGACGCAACGGCCATTTGATCACCGGCCCCGTGTACATCGAAGGTGCTGAACCGGACGACGTGCTGGAGGTCGAGATTCTCGACGTTCGACCGCTGGTCCCGTGGGGTGTCAACTTCACACGCGCGCGCAGCGGTGTGCTCTCCGAATCCTATCCAGGGTACCGCGCAGGAGACCTGCCGCTCGATATCCTGCCGGAGACACCCGACAAAGAGCCGGAGGATTTTCACATCATCCGTACGGTAACGGTCGAGGGTCGCGATTACGCAGTGTGGGCTGCTGGTGTTCGGGTTCCGCTCGCTCCCTTCATGGGAATACTGGCGGTTGCCCCGGATCTGAGCACTGAGCGCTATGGCGTGGACGTACCTGGTGTGAGGCGCTCAGGTCCGCCTGGAAGATTCGGAGGCAATCTGGATGTCAAGCACTTGAAGGCCGGGACGAGCGTCTTCCTTCCGGTCTTCCATCCAGGCGCGCGGTTCTTTGTGGGCGACCCGCACGGCGCGCAGGGTGACGGGGAGGTGAGTGGTACGGCGATCGAGCAGTCCATGATCGGCACGTTCCGCTTCCGACTCCATAAGAACATGGCGCTTTCGCAGCCGCGAGGTGAGACACCCACGCACTATCTGATTATGGGCCTCGATACCGACCTGAATCGAGCCATGCGGAACGCCACGTTCGAAGTGGTGAATTTTCTCGTCGCCCGCTACTGCCTCCGACCATCAGCAGCGTTCTCCGTGACCAGTGCCGGGGTGGATTTCACCGTGAGCGAAGCCGTCGATGGGGTCCAAGTGATCACGGCACTGATTCCCAAGTCGATCTTCCCGGACTCCCTACGCCGCCGAGAATTAGGAGGGAGCGTCGCGTGTCAAACGTGATGCCGCTCGCATTGACCTCGGAGCCCCGACGACGTGCGGCATAACCTTGCGTTGCTCTTGACAGGGCCATTTCGGATTGCTCCCTGTTCGCTGCGCTCACTGGTCGCGTTTAGTTGAAGGGCCCTGCAAGAGAACGCCGGCGTTAGCGTGACCTGACGGGCTTCCGTGGAGTCAACGGTGTGATTACATTGTAGTCACAGCCTTCCGGAGCACTGATGAAGACCCGTTTGATCCGCATTGGCAACTCCCGTGGCGTCCGCCTGGCGAAGCCCGTCCTCGAACAGGCCGGCCTCGACGACGAAGTCGAGATCCGCGTGGAATCTGGCGCCATCATCATCACCGCCGCTGCCTCGCCGCGGACGGGGTGGGCCGAGGCCGCCGCCAAGTACGGCCCGAGCCACCTGCTCGACGCACCCTCCGTCACGCGCTTCGATGACGAGGAGTGGGCGTGGTAGACGTTCCGGTCCGCCGGGGGGACGTCTGGCTCATCCAGCTCAATCCCACGCGCGGTCGGGAGATCCGCAAGACGCGCC
>CAYVDZ010001159.1:0-1904 GCA_964450575.1 uncultured Opitutus sp. | reverse complement strand
GTCGGAGTACCTATGTGCGGGCGCAGCTCGGCGGTTGGGACGGGCGGGCTCTGCGGGCCGGCGATGTCCTGCCGGTGGCACGCGTGACGCGGCGCGTCCATGGTCGCTGGCGCATTGATCCGCGGATTATCCCGGCGTACGGCGCGGATGTGGTTTTGCGGGTGAGTGCGGGCGCGCATGCAGCCGAGTTTGATCCGGCGTGGCAAACGACGGCTTTTCGGGTGAGCCCGCAATCGGATCGAATGGGAATACGCCTGCAAGGGGGGCACGGCCTGGTCCGAGCGGGCGAAGCTGAGTTGGTTTCGATGCCCATTGCGCCCGGGACCGTGCAAGTGCCTCCTGACGGGCAGCCGATCGTTTTGTTGGCGGATGCTCAGACCATTGGAGGCTATCCGCAGCTGGCGCAGGTTGCCACGATTGACTTGCCGCTCGTCGCGCAATTGCGGCCTGGCGACATCGTGCGGTTTCAAGAAGTTGCGCTGGAGGAAACCTACCACCTGCTGAACGTGCGGGAGCGGGCGCTACGGCTTTTGCGGCAAGGTCTGGCGCAGAAACTTGCGTGAACCTGCGAAGGTGATTCAGTCGGAAGATTACCGTATGGGAGCACCTGCGCAGGCGATATCTATGAAGCGGATTGATCTTAATTGTGACTTGGGCGAAGGCGGCGAGTTGGACGCCGAATTGATGCCGTTGATCACGTCCGCCAATATCGCCTGTGGAGCGCACGCCGGTGACCTCGAGACGATGATTGAAGCGGTCAAATGTGCCGTGGCGCATAATGTGATGGTCGGCGCTCATCCCGGATATCTCGACCTGCAGAATTTCGGACGGACGGAGCGCGAGATTTCGGCGTCGGAAGCGGGTCGGCTCGTCCTGATGCAGATTGAACAACTCTACGAAGTGGCGGGTTCGCAGTTGCGCCATGTGAAGCTGCACGGGGCGCTCTACAATCAGGTGTCGCGTGATCCTTACCTGGCGGATGGGGTGAGTTCTGATCTGGGCCGGTTGTGGCCGGACTTGATCGTGTTCGCGCTGGCGGGGAGCTATTTTGCGCAAGCGGCCCGATCGCGCGGGCTGCGCGTGGCGGAGGAAGTGTTTGCCGATCGCACGTATCAGCGGGACGGATCGCTGACGCCGCGCACCCAGCCGGGTGCGATGATTTACGATCCGGATGCGGCGGTGGCGCAGGTGATTCAAGTTGTGAAGCATGGAACGTTGCGCGCGACCGACGGAGCGGATATTTTTCTGACGGTCGATACCGTGTGCGTGCACGGGGACTCCGTGAATGCACTGGCTTTTGCGAAGCGGCTACGTCGTGACCTTGCGACCGCGGGCGTGGCGGTGCAGGCGTTTGGGACCTGAATTATGATGGCCCTTTCGCGATGAGACCGGTTTTGATTACCGGGTTTGAGCCCTTTGGCAGCGACCAGCGAAATCCTTCCCAGGAAATTGCCGGCCAGCTGGATGGACGTGTCATCGGCCGGCGGCGAGTGATTGGACGCGTGTTGCCGTGCGTGTTTGGCGCTTCGGTTACGACTTTAAAGCGGATGGTTCGCCAGGAACGGCCGGAGCTGGTGATCTGCGTTGGGGTGGCGGGCGGTCGAAGGGACATCACGCCCGAGCGCGTGGCGATCAATCTGGATGATGCCCGAATCCCGGATAATGCGGGTCGGCAGCCGTTGGATCGGCCGGTGGTGGGAAACGGCCCGACCGCTTATTTCACGACGTTGCCCATCAAGGCGATCGTCGCGGGTTTGCGGGAGCGCAAGGTGCCGGCGAGTGTCTCGCCGACGGCGGGGACCTTTGTGTGCAATCATGTGTTTTATGGTTTGATGCATCTGCTGAGAGACCAGCGGAGCGTACGGGGCGGGTTTATCCATGTGCCCTTTCTGCCTGATCAAGCC
>CAYVDZ010001158.1:709-1905 GCA_964450575.1 uncultured Opitutus sp. | reverse complement strand
CTGGCGACCCAATCCCGGCGCAGCTCTGCGCGTTTATTTCTGACCGAGTCCCTAATACCAATCGCCCCGTATATTGTAGACGATTGTCATCAGGTGCGCGAAACGCGCTGTGGCGATCCAGCTCGATTGCTTCGTCGCTTCGCTTTTCGCAATGCCAGTCCAAAAATTACGGCCATTGGTATAACTCTGCCGAATGTGCCCTGCGGCCGCGCTATTTCAGGAACGCCCTTGTCCTCGGTCCGGGATTTTTCCCGACCCGCGCCGGGGCAAAAAGATCGAAAAGCCGGTGAATTCCATGTGAACAACCTTCCGGGTTTTTCCATTGCGGGGGAGGGGTCTGACCGTTGAATGACGCCCCTTTCACACCTGCATGTATCTCAAGGCGCTCAAGCTTCACGGTTTTAAAAGCTTCGCGGACCCAACCACCCTTCGCTTCGAACCGGGCGTCACGGCGATTGTGGGTCCCAATGGCTGCGGCAAATCCAATGTCGCGGATTCCATCCGTTGGGTACTCGGCGAACAGAGCGCCAAAGCCCTGCGCGGCGGTAAGATGCAGGACGTCATCTTCGAGGGTGCAGACACCCGCAAAGCCGCTCAGATGTGCGAAGTTTCCCTTCTCCTGACCGACTGCGAGAAGCAACTCGGCAGCGAATTTCACGAGATCGAGATTATGCGTCGCGTGCATCGCGATGGACAGAGCGAATACGCGTTCAATGGGCAGCCGTGCCGGCTAAAGGATATTCAGAAGCTCTTTATGGACACCGGTGTCGGCCGGACCAGCTACTCGATCATGGCGCAGGGCCAGATCGACCAGATCCTTTCCTCGAAGCCTGAGGAGCGGCGCGCGGTCTTTGAAGAGGCGGCGGGCATTACCAAGTACAAGTCGCAGCGTCGCGAAGCGTTACAGAAGCTGACCCTCACCGACCAGAACATGGCCCGCGTGGCCGATGTGATTGGGGAAGTTAGCCGGCAGATCGGCACGCTTCGCCGGCAGGCTTCGAAGGCGATGCGTTACAAGCGGCTGAGTCATCGGCTGCGTCATTTGGCGCTGGCTTGGAACGGTTTTCACCACGCCCAACTCACTGCCACCCTGAGCGAATTGAAAACGAAGGTCGCGGGACTTCGGGCCGCCGCGGATGAGCGTCGGACGAATCTTGAAACCCAGGAATCGGCGTTGGCGGAAAAGCGGTCGCAGC
>CAYVDZ010001158.1:0-699 GCA_964450575.1 uncultured Opitutus sp. | reverse complement strand
AAATCGAGATGCAGCTCCGCGAGGTGTCGGAACAGGTCGATACGGGCGCCTCTGACAAACAACTGCAGCTCGAGTTGCTCGGCGGCAGCGACGCGGTTTTCCAGGAGCGCAATCGTGAGCTGACCGTCGTTGACGGGGAACTGAGCAAGCTCGAGCAGGAGCTGAATCAATCGAAGTTCAACGTGTTGCAGCTCGAGAGCACCGTGGCCCGACTCCGGACCGACTGTTCCGGTTACGAAGTCGACCAGAAGACCAGTGCTCATCGTCACGAATCCGTCGCGCAGGAACTCGAAGGCGTGCGGCAGGCACAGTCGGCGGCCGTCCAGTTGTCGGCTGAGACGGACGCCCGTTTCGAGGAAGCGCAGGCCGAGAAGTCGCGCTCCCTCCAGGAAACCACGATCGCGCAACAAACGATCACGGATCTCACCCGCGAATTTCGCGACGCCCAGAAGAAGCTCCAGGATATCGATCGCCAGCTCGCCCAGCGGACTGCGCGGCTGCGTTTGTTGCAGCAGCTGCAGGAAAACTGGGAAGGCTTTGGCGAAGGTGCAAAAGCGGTTTTGCAAGGCCGGCTCGATGCCGCGCTTCAAGGTGCCAAGGTAACTCCGATCACACAGGGTCTCGCGGTTCGGCCGGAGTACGGTAAAGCCGTGGAAGCCATCTTGGGCACGGCCGGAACAAGTCCGGGCGGCAGTTCAA
>CAYVDZ010001157.1:0-1909 GCA_964450575.1 uncultured Opitutus sp. | reverse complement strand
GTTTGCCGAGCGCGGCGGCAGTGAAGCCGGCGACGGCCAGCAGCGCCATGACCATCGAAATTTCCGTCGGCAGCTGGCCGAGCGCGAGGAAACCGACCGTGATGGCCACGAGCAGGAAGTAAACGGGCAGGGGAATGACGCCGATGCGGCGCTCCATCCACCGCCACCAGCCTTCGGGCCAGAAGCGGGCAGGGTGGCTCGAGAGCGGAGCGGGCGCGGATGCAGGAACAACCGGGGGCGGGGGAACGAACATGGGAGCGAAACGGGTTTTTCGCGAACGAAGGGGAAATGGCTTGAAGTAACGCAGTACGACTGTATACAGAGAGCCAAAATCCAGACAAGCCTTATGCTTTTCGCCGCGCCATTTTCGTTTAGGTCCATTGTGTCCGTTGCACCCGCCGCGTGGGGCTCGCAGTGAACGTGGAGTCGCGGTTGATCGAGGCGGGACGCAGCATGGTGGCCGGTGGGCTGGCGTGGGGCACGTCGGGCAATCTCAGCGCGCGCGTCGATGCGGACGCGATGCTCGTTTCGGCTTCAGGCACGGCGCTCGGCGCGATGCAGCCGGGCGATTTCGTCGCGGTGCGGGTGAGCGATGGGCATTGGGAGGGAGCGCGCAAGCCCTCGAAGGAGGTGCCGATGCACCGCGGCATCTACCAGCAGCGGCCGGACGCGGCGGTGGTGCTGCACTCGTCGCCGCACTACACGACGCTGCTCGCGTGCAGCGGGGAGGCGCTCCCGTCGGAGTTGTTTATCGAGACAATGTTTTACCTCGAGCGCGTGGCGTGGGTGGACTATGCGCACCCGGGCTCGGTGGAGCTGGGCGAGAGGGTGAAGGCGGCGTCGGCGGGGGCCGAGGTGATCATGATGCGGAATCACGGGGTGATCCTGTTCGACAAATCGTTCGAGGAGGCGCTGCTCCGGCTGCAAGTGCTGGAGATGACGTGCCGAATGATCGTCGAGGCAAAGGCGGCGGGCATCGCGTTGAAGAAAATTCCTGCGCCGGTCGTGCGCGAGTTTTTGCACGGTGGGCGCTACAAACCACTGCAGCCTTGGCACTCGCCCGCAAAACCATGAAGCTTGCTTAACCTATGATTTCCACGCCCTCGCCTGCCGCTCCGCCCAATCTCAATGCGGGCATCAACGAGCTGAAAAACGTCGCGCAGTTCATCGCGCAGAAGATCGAGGAGATGATCCTCGTCGGCACGCTGGCTCCCGGGCAGCACTTGGTGCAGACGGACATCGCGGCGCAGTTCGGTGTGTCACGGCTCCCGGTGCGCGATGCGCTGAAGATTTTGGAAAAGCGCGAGCTGGCGGTGACCCAGCCGCGGCGCGGTGTGATCGTGCGGCCGCTGAATTTGCGCGAGGTGCGCGATCTCTACGAACTGCGCCGACTGCTGGAAGGCCATGCGTTTTCGCGCTCGGCGAAAAATTTCGACGACGCGGACATTGCCGAAACCGAAGCGATCCTGAAGCGCCAGGAGAGTCTCACAATGGGCGAGTTCATTCAGATTCTGGACCTCGACGAGCGCTTTCACATCAAGCTGTGCTCGCGCTGCGACAACGACGAGATCAAGGCGTATCTCGCGAAAATCTGGAGCCGGATCCGCGTGTTGCGTTCGCTGGAACGAGACTGGGAGGACTGGAACAAGAACTCCGTCAAGAGCCACCGGGGCATCCTGGCCGCAATCAAGGCGGAGGATTACAGGAAAGCTCGCCAACTGCTCGAGGACGGCATCGATCGCGCAGAGGCGCAGATCACGGCGACCGTGACACGGCTCATGCTAGCGGCTCACGCAAAGTCCGAGGCATAATCGCCGCTGTTTGCGCGAGAAAATCATGACTTCGCATTCCGCTCCGTTGCGCGGGCTGTTCTGCGGCGCCGGACACTTCGCGAGGATTCAGCTCGAGG
>CAYVDZ010001156.1:1038-1909 GCA_964450575.1 uncultured Opitutus sp. | reverse complement strand
ACGTTGAATAATTCCGTTATTACGCTTTTACGAGCGAGGCGTTACGTCATGGTTCTGGAGCTCTTCGCCAATACCCGAGAGGGGACACACGGGCGCTCGATCATATATGAAGCGATCATAAACTCGGGGGTGAAACGTTCGCTCGACGATCTGTCATTTTGTGTCGACGCCTTTGTTTTCGCGGTTTCGCAGCTTCAAGAGCGTATGGATGATTTGACCCGTCGGCGGATGCTGACGGCCGATGAATTCATCGGAATGCTCGCCGATCAGATACTTTTTCTCTTGCAGAGGCCAAGCCTCATTCGCGATCCCCGACTTTCGATGCTCGAAACTGATCCGCGCAAGTGGCTTACCGAGACGCTGAAAGCTGCCCAGAGCGACCTGCGCACTGAGAGAAAGGACGTGATCGAACGAGTGCTCACCGTGTTGGAAGCCGGAGTTGCTGGGAGTCAAGAATCGAAGCAACTGACGGTGCCGACTTCCGGAGTCGACACCGGAGCACCACGCAAGGCCGAATCTCCCGAGCGATCTACCGAGGAGAAAGCTTCGCGCGGCAACCTCTATATGGTGTTGGGGGTGATCGCGGTGCTTGTCGCCGGAATGTGGATGTGGCGACGAGTGAGGAGAAAGAGGCGGAAAGCCAGCGGCAGCATCGATTCCCGTTAAGAAGCGCTAGTTCACCTTTCCACTATATTGGCACTTTGCTTGGCCGGGCACCGCAGAACTAATTATATGGAATCACAATGACGACATCGAATCGACTGTCCTTCAAATTGGCATCACTCATCTTGCCGTTTCTCATGACGGAACTATTGGCGGCACAACCATCGAAACCGGCCGGGTCAAGCGCGGCGCCGATCGGCCTGCCGCG
>CAYVDZ010001156.1:0-1028 GCA_964450575.1 uncultured Opitutus sp. | reverse complement strand
ATTTACGGCAATGACACTTCCAATACGAATGTTTCCAAGCCTGGCCCTCATGATCCTGCCGTGGTTGACAGAGCTTTCGGCGGCGCAACCGTCGAAGCCGACCGGGTCAAGCGCGGCGCCGAATGGCCTGCCGCGCTTGAAAGCGGTGACCAAGGCCGGTGCCGCAGCACCCGTGTCTGCCAGCAAATACACCGTCGATGACCTACAGCCCGAGGTTGATGCGGGAATTGATAAGACCAAAAAAAACGATGTCGACGTGCTGCTGCTTGACACCGGCAAGGAATGGTCACGGCCGCTGCGCGGCTCCCCAAACGATGTCACATTTGCTTCTTTTCAGGTCTACGCGTCGCAAACCACCATCATCGAAGTGGGCGGAGCTCGCCTCGGTGTGACTGCGAGTTCGTCCGATGGCTACCTGCAGTTGATGTATGATAGCGCAGCGAACGGCGGTCTTCAATGGCGGGGGCTGGGCGTAATCATGCAGGCCGAGCCACACGGCGGACAAATGCTGGCACCGTTGCCAATGCTCACCGTCCGACTCGATCCTGAACACGGAGTTTGGGATCTCTATTCCGATGCCCGGCTGATCGCGCACGATTTGCCGCTCATCGCAGCGAAGAAGGCCGACAAGAGATTTACGGTGAAGGCGGGAACCGATGGGGCGTGGGTTTGCGGGCTCGTGCTGGCGGATGAGAGCCCACTGTATGAAGACGACAATGAGAATGGAATCGACGACCGGTTCGAACAGCAGCAACGCGGCGCTTTGTTGTCGAAGAATGCCTCATTACCCGAACGCTCGATTGTGGCAGGGCAATGGAAAGCCCATCAACGGGAGAAAGGTGCTCCGATTTTGAATTTCAAACGACCGCTGCCTGATCGCGCTCTCGCGCCTGGCTCGCCTAGGCAATGAGTTTTACCACTCACGGCGCAATCCGTATAACCCCTCCCGACCCGACCCCGGAAGATCCAGTTTCCTAGCAGCCTGTCGAACTTAGGAAATCCGATTTTTGGCGAAGGAATGCGGGTCG
>CAYVDZ010001155.1:0-1910 GCA_964450575.1 uncultured Opitutus sp. | reverse complement strand
GCTCCTGGTCGAGTTCTCCATCACCGGCACTCTCGCCCTGGGCATGTTCATGATTCTGCTTACGGGGCAGATCGATCTCTCCGTGGGCAGCGGCGTGGGCTTGATTGGCGGCATCGCGGCCGTGCTGATTTTTCATCACGGCTGGTCGCCTCCCGCAGCCATGCTCGTCGCCTTCGTCGCGGCCATCGGACTTTGGTCCGCCATGGGCGCACTGATCGTCCGCGAACGCATCCCCTCGTTTATCATCACGCTCGGCGGTCTGCTCATTTTCAAAGGGCTTTTCTGGCTCGTCATTCAAAACTCGACCGTGCCCGTCTCGCGGGGAGACGAGGACAATCTCTACTCGCTGCTCACGACGTATTATCTTTCCAAGTACGTCGGGCTGGCGCTCGGCGCCGGGGTCCTGCTGCTCCTCGCGCTTCTCACTTGGAGCACCCGCCAGACCCGCCAAGCGCACGGTCTGCCCGTTCCGTCGGCGAGCCAAGCGATTTTCGTCTGGCTCGGTGCGACCGTGGCCGTGCTGACACTCGTTCTCGTGTGCAACCAATTCCGCGGTGTTCCCTTAACGCTGCTCATTCTCGCGAGCACAGCGGGCGCCGTATATTTCCTGACGCGTCACACACCCTTTGGACGCTATCTTTACGCGATCGGCGGCAACGAGGAAGCGGCCGTGCTCTCCGGGATTGCCGTGAAGCGCGTGCTCATCGGTGCGTATGCGTTGATGGGCGTCGCGGTGGCCTTGACCGGCTTCATGACCACGGCCTATTCCGGCGCATCGACGACCACCGTCGGCGACTTGATGGAACTCGATGCGATCGCCGCCTGCGTGATCGGCGGCACGGCCCTTCGGGGCGGACGCGGTTCGGTCGTCGGCGTCATCTTTGGGGCCCTGATCATGACCTCCCTCTTGAACGGCATGACGCTGCTCGCCGTTTCTCCGGAGGCGAAATTCATCGCGCGCGGCGTCGTGCTCACGCTCGCCGTGTGGATGGATGTGAAACTCGGCCGCCGCTGAGATTCGACCCGGGCAGAACGCTCCAACCCGCGACTTGGTTTCCCAACGCTGATTGGAGCGGAGACGGCTTCAGTCGCTCAGAAGAACTTCTTGGCCTTTTCGAAAAAGGACTTCGACGTCGGTTCGGCGGCGTCACCGCCCACGCGGGCAAACTCCTCGAGAATTCGCTTCTGCTCGCTCGAGAGGGATGTCGGCACCTCGACATGCACGCGGACCAACTGGTCGCCTGACGTCCCACCCCGCAGGCTCGGCATGCCCTTTCCGCGCAGGCGAAAGGTCGTACCGCTCTGGGTGGCGGAGGGAATCTTGAGTGAAGCCTTACCTGACAACGTCGGTAATTCGATATTCCCACCGAGGGTCGCTAACGTGAACTTGATCGGGATTTCGCAAAAGAGATCCTCGCCCTGGCGCTCAAATAACTCGTGCTCTTTTACCGAGAGCACAATGTACAAATCGCCCGGATGGCCGCCCGCCATCCCCGCTTCACCATTGCCGGTGGATCGCAAGCGCGACCCGGTGTCGACGCCAGGCGGAATGCGGACATTGAGCTTGGTCGTTTTCGGGACGCGGCCCTCGCCGTGACACGCCGAACACGGTTTCTCGATCTTTTTGCCGGCGCCACCGCACGTCGGACACGTCTGCGTAAAAGTAATGATTCCGCCCGAACGGCGGATCTGGCCTGCACCACGACAGGTAGGACATGTGATCCGCTTGGAACCCGGCTCGGCTCCGTTGCCGTCGCAGCGTTCGCAGGTGACGTTTTTGCGAAAGGAGATCTCTTTTTCAACACCCCGCGCCGCTTCCTCGAGCGTGATCTCGAGATCGTAGCGCAGGTCCGAGCCATCGCGGGCACCGTCGCCCCCTCCACCCGCACGACCGCTGAACATCTCATCAA
>CAYVDZ010001154.1:0-1910 GCA_964450575.1 uncultured Opitutus sp. | reverse complement strand
TTCGCTTCGTCGGCGCGGTTCAGCAGGCGTTCCTTGAGCGCACCGTCCGGGGTGCGGTAGATGACCTGCATCGCGCCATCGGCGATCCGGACGACGGAAACCACACTACCAATCACGGCAGCCTCAAGCCCGTTGAGGGCAAGGCCGGGAGTGAGGTCTTCGAGGCGAATCATGAGGTGAGAGTTTTGTTAGCTGAGGAGGCGTAGAGGTCGCGGCGGAAGGTGCCGCCGATCGAAACTGCCGGCAGGCTGTAAATGGCTGCCGAATTTGGGAAGCCAATACGGGAGAAGCGGAAGGAATGTTGATGCGTCCCTTGCAGTCGAGGCTGGGCCCTTCGACCGGGAACAGTCGTCGCTGCATGTTTCATGGCCGTGCGGCAGCGCCATTCCCAACCGCTTGGAGTCTTCGCCCCGACGTGAGTAACCACCGATATTTCGACCATACCGGTTGCAGTCCTTTCTGACGTCTTAGGCCCTTCTGAGTCATTTTTATCGCGCCCATCTTCTCCAGGTAGTCAAGCTGACGTGCTGCGACTTGGGGGTGACAACCGAGACGCATGGCTAGGTGTTCATCCGTGAGTGAGAACGGCCTGCCGTGATTCACATTGGACCGTGCGAGACTTCGACAGATTCTGAAGGTGTCGCAAAGGTTCTCCCGATCCTTGATGGACAAGTAGAGCGCACTCTCGGCCGCATTGAGATTCACCTTGAAGTTGTCGGCGTAGCTCGTGACGCAGGCCGCGATTAGCATTTGGGTCTCTCGCTCCCATTGGGCCAACGGGTAGTCACTGAATTTATTTCGGTGATCGTTGTAGAAGCGCACCATGAACACGCGCACGCAATTACGGCCGACCACCGACAGCAGTATCGGCACGCGCTGAACGAGCGTGGCGTTGCGGGAGCCCGCGTGCGGGGTAACTCGACCAAGCCAACGCTCAAATATCTTCACGAGGCTGGAAGGCCAATCAGCAGACGGGGGTGGCGCATCGTCGGGCGTCTCGTCGTCCATTTCAGACGAGGTGTCATCCAGGAGACCGCTGATGGATTGAGGACGGACTGACTCCGGTCCTGATACTCCGGAGAGAGGAGAGAGAGGAGAGGATTCCTTCTCATAGATTACATCACATGCGTTGTTAGATCTTACATCACACCCATTCTCCTCCGGCTCCGAATCGTCCAACGGCTCAAACGGCACGACCGCACCGGTCGTCCGCCACCAGCATTGCTCGTCGGCGCTCACATAGCGATTTCGGCCTACGTTCGCTCCCGATGAATCAACAATGATGCCGTGTTCGGCCCTAAAGTATTCTTTGGCGGCCTTGAAACACTGCTTGTGGTCGATGATGCCTTCCGCAGCGACAGCGACGTAAACCGCAAGACCCGCACCTCTGGTCGAAACGTGATACGCCACGACATGGAAATCATCACGAAGCTTCAACCTCAGGGCCAATAGATTCGTCGCCGGGTTGTCCTTGGCATCGAAGTCGAGCGCAATGATCCCAGAGTGCCGTTGAAGTGAGGCGTCGCGCAGTCCTGTAAATATGCCGCTCGGCTTGATCCCCGGTAGGCGATCTTTCGCGAACTGCTCCGTTGAGGGCGTCGGTGCTTTGTCGTGTCGGCACGCCGCCTCGACGCCGTCCTTCCATCGGCCATTTTGCACATCACTGAGGAAGTCCAGGAGCGAGATCGTTCGCGGGGGCGCGGCCGAGCCCAATCCTTTCGTCGTCTCGAAGAAAGATACTGACTTGTCGATGGCCCACGGGCAAGAGACCGCCGTGGCGAGGGAGGCTGGTTCATGTACGGGTGCCAATGGCGACGGTGTAGCGCCGACTGGGGTTGGTGGCTTGATGAGGCTCGCCGCTCCGACCGCCACGCAGACGCCGTCCTTTCGCCACCAAGCCCCGGCGGGGG
>CAYVDZ010001153.1:0-1911 GCA_964450575.1 uncultured Opitutus sp. | reverse complement strand
ATCGGGCCGGCACCGCCGTCCCGTTTGCCACGAATGACAACTGGTCGGGTACGCAGGTGACGACGCTTTCAAATCAGGCCGGGGCGTTCGCTCTGCAGACCGGCAGCCTCGACGCGGCGCTCGTGCTGAACCTTGAGCCCGGCGGCTATACAGTGCAGGTCAAAGGCAAGGGCACGGCGACGGGTGTGGCCATCGTCGAGGTCTACGAGATCGACTGAGTTTAACGCGTATCCGGAATTAAGATGCGCGGCAGGCGCATCTTCCGGAGATGACGCGGGAGCAGGAAGGGTGAAGAGGCGGATTCTCACGAGTCCGCCTCTTTTTCGTGCGCGGATGGAGCGAAGAACCAAACAGGACGGGGAGCAGTGTTGAAGATAAATGCGTAACGCGGGACCGGAGATGCACGCTGGTAGGTCGCGCCAGCGGGAAGGGAGCGGCACGTGGGGTGGTTTGGCCCCATCGCGGATGTTTTGCCCGATGACGAAACCAATGCTTGCGGTATGCGTCTTGGGCCTTCTAGTCGGGAACCTTTCGTTAGTTTGGGTGGGACTCTGACTCACTCGCTCTCCTCTGCTTCCTTTCGATTACCCCGGCACTTCCTGCATGAATTTTCTTCAAATCGCCCTGCGTCGGCCTCTCACGGTTATTGTCATAGTGATCGCGGTGGCGCTGGCGGCGGGACTCGCCGTGCAACGCATGGCGCGCGACATTTTTCCTCCGCTCGGGATCCCCACGATTTACGTCGCGCAGCCTTACGGCGGCATGGACCCGGCCCAAATGGAGGGATATCTTACCTACCGATACGAGTACCACTTCCTCTATATCTCCGGCATCGAGCATGTGGAGTCGAAGTCGATTCAAGGCGCTTCAATCATGAAGCTGCAGTTTCACCCGGGCACCGACATGTCGCAGGCGATGTCCGAGACGGTTGCGCAGGTGAATCGTTCGCGCGCCTTCATGCCCGCCAACACCGCGGCGCCCTTTATCATGCGCTTCGATGCGGGGAGCGTCGCGGTTGGCTACCTCGTTTTCTCCACCGATAATCCGAACCGCACCCTCAGCGAAATGCAGGATCAGGCGCTGAACCGCGTGCGTCCCGCGTTTGCGACCTTGCCTGGCGTATCGGCTCCTCCGCCTTTCGGTGGCAGCTCGCGCGGTATCATCGTCAACGTGAACCCGGAGCGCATGCGCGCCTACGGTCTCTCGCCCGACGAGATCGTCAAGGCGCTGTCTGAGTCCAACACGATCAGCCCGTCGGGTAACATGAACCTCGGGGACAAGTATCCGATCGTGCAGATGAATTCGATCGTCACCAACATCAAGGACCTCGAAGCGGTGCCGTTGCGCCGGACTGATCAGGGCGCGGTGTTTGTTCGCGATGTCGCAACCATTTCGGATGCGGCCGATGTCACCACCGCGTACGCCCTGGCGAACGGGCTTCGCACGGTGTATCTCCCGGTTACCAAACGCGGAGATGCTTCAACGCTCGAGGTGGTTAACCTCGTCAAAAAGAACATCCCCGAGTTTCAAAAAATTCTGCCGGAGGACATCAAGGTCAGTTACGTCTTCGACCAGTCGCCGGTGGTTAATCGCTCGATTCGCGACTTGATGAAGGAAGGTGGCTTGGGGGCGATTCTCACCGGTCTGATGGTGTTGTTGTTCCTCCGCGACTGGCGAAGTGCCATCGTGGTCGTGATCAACATTCCGCTTTCCCTGTTGGCGGCGCTGTTCGCCCTCTGGATTACGGGACAATCGATTCACCTCATGACGCTGGGCGGGCTCGCGCTGGCGGTCGGAATCCTGGTGGACGAAGCAACGGTGGCGGTGGAGAATATCCATGCGCACATCGCGAGGGGGTCCTCGGTCTCGCGTGCCGCGCTCGATGGGACGCGAGAAACGGCGATACCGCGG
>CAYVDZ010001152.1:0-1912 GCA_964450575.1 uncultured Opitutus sp. | reverse complement strand
GCCGCACTCCCCGCGAGCAGGCCTCCGATGGTGCGCGCATTCGAACGCACCGGCGGGCTCAACCACGCCAGAGTCGCTCCCGAGAGCGCTACGGCGAAGTAGACCTGCGACTGATTTCCCCAAAGGACATTATGCCATCCCAAATGCGGCAAGAACGCGAACGCGACCAGCACGGCCGACCGCCAGCGACCGATAACCGGGGTAAGCCACCAGACAAAAGCCCCCGCAGTCGCGGCCCGCGGAATCGCATTTGCGACCAGTTGCACCATTGGGTCCCACTGGCCATTCAGCTGGAACAGCAGCAGGTTCCAGGCGTGAGTCCACGTGATGCGGTGCTCGTTCAGCGGGTGCAGCAGATCGATAAAACCCAGCCCACCGACCTTGAATTGCGGATACAGCCACTCGCCTTCGATATTCCACTGGTCGTGAAAAGGAATGTCGGTACCGGCAACCGCCACCAGCCAGAGCTGAAGTCCAAGCACGACAAAAAACACTCCTGCAGCCGGCCCCCCTGCAGCGGCGCCCTTCATATCGGTCGCACCTGCCTGTAACCACGCCAGCGCGCACGCAGCAGCGCTACCCGTTTCCACGCCCCGAAAGCCAGACGATATTTCCATTGCACGAATCGGGAGCCGCGCGGGTTGAAATGCTTGAGATAAACATCGCGGTTCGCATCGAAGATGGCCGACGCCATTCGCTCGAAGTCGCGGGCCACACTCACGCCTTTCAAATGCGTGATGCGCACGCGTCCGTCATAGACAATGCTCCAGCCTGCATCCGTAACGCGGATACACAGATCGAGATCGTCGCCATACATGAAAAAGTTCTCGTCAAACACCGCGCCGTTTGGGGCAACAGATTGTAGCATCGCCCGCCGACCCATCATGAAGGCGCCATTGATGGCGCCGACCGCATACGTCCCTTCGGGCGGGAGATGAGTGAGATTATAGCCGGCAAAACGGGCCACGTGCGGAAAGGCCGCCGCGAGTCCACTCGCCCGGCAAAACCCGTCCCACAAGGTCGGGATGGATCGCCGGCAGGCGAGGTCCATCGCGCCATCGGCCAGCTCGAGTCGGGGCGAAATCAGACCGATCGTCCCGTCTTCGCGGAGCCGCGCCAGGCAGTGCGTCAGCGCTTCGTCGTTGACGACCGTATCCGGATTTAAAAACAAAACGAACTCGCCGCGGGAACGCTGATAGCCGCGGTTGTTGGCGCGACCGAAGCCCAAATTTTCTTCGGCGGCAATGTAATCGACTCCGGGAAAATTACGCCGCGCCTCGTCGCCGCAACCGGCGTCGGCGCCCGGCGAGTTGTCGATTAACACGACCTCGATCGGCCTCCCCTCCAGCGTGCCCGGCACCGAGGCGAGGCATGCACCGATCTCCGGGCGCGATTGATACGCGACGATGATGATCGAAAGCAGCGGCAACTCCGGCATGGACACGCGCGGACGTTGCGTGATGCTGCGGACGAACGCAATGGTCAGCACGCCGGCTCTCAGCGTCATCGTCGTCTGCAAAAACCCGGGGGCGCGACTGCTCACCGCGCTTGCCAGTGTCTGGTCGCAACGTGACGTCGCGCTCGAACTCATCATCGTCGACGGAGCGTCGACCGATGGCACGCTTGGCTGGCTCGAGGCGCGACGCGACCACATCAGCACCCTAATTTCTGAACCCGATTTCGGCGTTTACGACGCCATGAATAAGGGCGTGGCCCATGCCCGCGGCGACTGGGTTTACTTCCTCGGGGCCGACGACCGACTGCTCAGCGACAGCGCCGTCAGCGAAATGCTAAGCCGGATACACGGCACCAAGGCGGGCGTGGTCGTCGCGGAGGCACGGTATGAAGACGGCCGCGTTTATGCGTTAAGCGCGCGACCCAATCCGGTGGCGCGCAACTTTGTGCACCACCA
>CAYVDZ010001151.1:0-1916 GCA_964450575.1 uncultured Opitutus sp. | reverse complement strand
AAGTGAGTTGGAGGGGTTTTTCCTACACAAACTTGTTGCTGATTTCTTTGATTGATTGTCACGCGACAATCCAGTCGGCGGTCGGGCCGATCTTTCCCGCCCGACTGTTTGAGTCGATCTGTGTCGTGGCGGCGGAAAAATATCTGGGCGGAAGCGAAGTAGGCGCGAGGGCTTATCACTTTGGGGCTCCGCGTCCCGATCGCTCCGGATTCTCGGACGCCTTGCGCGTGCTCGCACGCAGCATAAACGGGCGGCATGTCGGGCTTATTGAGCCGAGTGCCGAGAAAGATGACGGTCTCGATGTGCTCGCGTGGCGTCCATTCGCGGATGACCGATGCAATTTCGTTTGTCTTTTCGGCCAGTGCGCAACCGGTGCGGACTGGCGAAGCAAGAATCCGGAACCCAAGGAGTTCTTGAATGTGTGGCTGCGTTTGGAGACCTCGGCGGTCAATCCCGCGCTTTTTGTGCCGTTTACGCTAAGCCGCTCCGATTGGGTGAAGAAATCCCAGTCGCTCGTGATCTTTGATCGCTGCCGGCTCGCCGCTCTCTTGCCGAAAATCGGAAATGGCGCATCCCGTGATCTAATCCGCGTATTGGTCTCTACGCTGCTCGCCGCCTAGACCGGATCACCATGCCCGCCTTTGAAACGAACAGTCCCCTGAGATACCCTGGTGGGAAAGCCGTGCTTTCCGATTTTATTGCGGCCACCATCGACGCGAACGGAGTTCAAGATTGCACATATGTGGAGCCGTATGCGGGTGGTGCCGGTGCGGCGATTAACCTGCTGTTATCCGGAAAAGTTGAGCGTATCGTGCTGAATGATGCGGACCGAAGCGTTTGGTCATTTTGGCATTCGATTTTGAATCATACGGAAGCTTTCATCGACCTGATCAAGTCGACCCCGGTAACCGTCGACGAGTGGAGGAGACAGCGGGCGATATATCACCAGCGTCCACGACGCATCTTGGAACTCGGGTTTGCAGCTTTTTACCTAAATCGTTGCAACCGCTCAGGAATAATGACCAACGGGGGGGTCATCGGTGGCCTCGATCAAGCGGGTAAGTGGAAGATCGATGCCCGATATAACCAGGTTGAGCTGATTCGACGAATCGAGTGTATCGCGAAGCTGAGAGATAGGATTCGGGTTTGCCAATTGGACGCGATTGAGTTCCTGCGTTCAGACTTACTACGAGAGCAAGATCGCTCCCGATACTTCATTTACCTTGATCCACCTTATTACGTTAAGGGTTCACGGCTCTACTTGAATTTCTACGAACCGAAAGATCACGCGGCGCTCGCCCGATTCCTTCGACGCATAAAGAACGTTCATTGGCTCGTGACATACGACAATACCCCTGAAATTCGAGCTCTATATGGTTGGAGCACGATCACCGATTTTCACCTGCATTATTCCGCCGCGTGCTCAAGACAGGGTAGTGAAATCATGATTCCTAGCCCACAGTTGAAGCTGCCGAACATGCAGTCGCTTGCCCAGTCGGCGTGAGGAAAAGTCAAGGCGGAGTAGTCAAGGCGGCGGCAAAAAATAGCACTCGGATTCCCGAGGGCTTTCATCACGGCGCGGTTGTTTTCGTTGAAGAGGTGGAGGCCGTCGGCGCCGGCGGCATACCAGCGGGTGGCGCGTTGTTGGTATTGTGCGAGGGTGAGGCTGGCGCGCTCGGGGGCGGCCATTTTGCCGGCGGCGATGAGTTTGTCTTCGGCGGCGGTGCGGTCGTGGCCGGAGAGGATGCCCTCTTCGCCGAAGAGGACGGCGCAACCCGTGCCGGCGTCGCGCGCGAGTTGCACGAAGGGCGCGAGGTCGAACTCGTAGCCGCCGAGCGTGCGCTGGCCGACGGCGACGTAATCAAGGAGGCCTTCGCGGAGCCAGGTTTTGAGATCGCAGCCGAGGAGTTCGTATT
>CAYVDZ010001150.1:0-1916 GCA_964450575.1 uncultured Opitutus sp. | reverse complement strand
ATTCGTTGGGGTATCATTGGTTGCGGCGATGTCACAGAAGTAAAAAGCGGGCCCGAAACGAGGTGAGCGTGGACATGGTGGCCAGCGAAAGGAAAGCGGCGGCCGACCGCAAGCGGTCACCGCGGCGACGTGGATTTGCGGCACACCTGGTTTAGTCGAGCGCTCGGCGGCGCACGCCTCAGCGATTTAGCTGCCAGATGGTAAAGTTCAGAAAGGCGGCAAACGACACCCAAGCCACGTAAGGGGCCCACAGCATTCCCGCGATGCGATCCAGCCGCCAGAATCGCACCAACCCGAGGACGAGAAGGATCCAAAGGGCAATGATGTCGATCAAGGCCAAATCAGGCCGTTGCATGCCAAAAAAAAGGATCGACCAAAGGGCGTTCAGGATCAGCTGCGCACCATAGAGCCGGATCACAGCGCCGCCGGCACCCGGCGCCAAGGCCCGCCAGGCCCGCCAGGCTGCGATCGACATCGCAATATAAAGAAGCGTCCAGACGGGGCTGAAGACTGCGCTGGGCGGGTTCCACGTCGGCTTCTGCAGGGTCTGATACCATGGGCCAACACTTTGAAACGTCGCGGCGGAGCCAATTGCGGCAGCGACGAAGGTGACGGCGACAAAGCCGATGAGAGGGGCGACCCGGAAGGGTTTCACGATGGAAGGTGCGCTCGGCTTGAGGGTTGGTTTGCAGAAGGCTCAACGTATCCCGTCTGACTTGCTCCCCATTGATATAGAACGCAAACAAGTCGTTGAATAAGTTCAGACATCCTGATCTCCGGCGGGGAATTGAGGTTGCTCGACGGGGTCGGAAATGCCCGGTCCCAGCCAATCCTGTCGTTACCGGCGGGGCGACTCTTCAGGACAGGATGGCGGCCGGGGGACGCTCAATTCGGGTCCGCCGGAGCGTTTCCTGCGAGCCGCGGTGGTCTCTTTGGCGTGGCCGGGTCTGTCGGTATTTCCGATCCTGGAAAGGACGGGGTTACTCGGGACTCCTTCAAGCCGAAAGACCGCAACTGCCGATTGGAACCCGAGCCAGCGCGAGTCGGGCCGGTCGGACAGCGGAGCTTGAAGCGGTTTATCCCGGGTTGCAGGAGGTGACCGGGCAATTGGATTTCCGTGGGATCGGGTCCGATTTCGACGTCGCGAACCCCTTTGCCGTCATGCTCGATTGTGACCATTCGCGGCGAAATCCCGACGAGCGTCAGCTTTATACTTAGCGGAGTCGACTGGGAGTGGGGATTGAAGTAGGAAAGGAACGCGTCCTCGAAAGCCCAGCGCACGCCTGCATCGGGTCGCAGGTGCCAGCCGCGCCCCAGGGTCAGCGCGTTGGCCAGCGGCGGTTCGGGCCGCTCCACGGAACGGAGAGGGATGGCAATTTGTTGACCGTTCTCCGACTGGATCCGGGCGTGATAGCCCAGTTTTTTGAGGTCTTCCAGCAGTTGCTCCGCGCCATCTTTAAAGCCCTTTCGGTTTAAATAGAGGGCGGCGAAGCCGTGCGATTCCAGCGCGGGAATCAAGGTATCGAGCGACATGCCTTCGAGGTCCCTCTGCCACCGGCCTCGCGCACGGTATTTGGGGCCGCCATAACTGAACCGGAGCTGGTCGGTAACAAGATAAGGTCGGAAATGCTCATAATCAGTCAGCTGATACGGAGGCACAATCTCCGGAAAGCCCAGGACGGGCAGCTGGAATACCATGGCTCCGGTTGGCAATTGCGCCTCGAGCGCCTGGCCGAACGCCGCATCGGCTTCCACCGCCCGGGCAATCGTTGCCATCTCGGTACGACTGTCCGAACCCGGTAGTTGTTCAAAAACGCCGATGCCCGCAACGAGCATGGCTGCGCTTAGCCGGAGCCAACCAGGCCAATTCTTCGTTGCGTGGGATAAACGAACCGCGAGGAAGAAGAGAACGATGG
>CAYVDZ010001149.1:0-1917 GCA_964450575.1 uncultured Opitutus sp. | reverse complement strand
AAAGCCGCCTCTTGGTCCGTCTTCGCGCGAATCAATTCGTCGCTGCTCGGATCCTGCACGATCGGACCTTCCCACCGGGGAATGCTCGCTTCGCCGACGCGCAGGTAACGCGCGAAGTCGCGCTGCGACATCCTGAGTGAAGCCCGTCGCGCTTTGATCTCGTCCGAAGTCAAAAGCCCGTGGTTGCGCCGATACGTGTCCGCCACGCGCAGGCGAAGCGGATCGAGCTGGCCGGGGGCGAGGGTTTCCCAGCCGCAGTTCACACAACGGTGCACCGGGGCTTCGACCTGAAGCGTATCGCCGCGGAATTCCTGGGTCACCGTGCCAAGCGCTGACTGAAACTCCTCGCCTTCACAGCGCAGGCAGACGAGGCGCGGTTGTTTAGGGGGTGCTTTCATGGAAGTCGACGTAGAGATAAACGCCCTTTTTGAGGGCAAACTTGAGGTACATTTCGCGCTGGAAACGCTCTGAATAGCAGACGTAGGCCCAAAGTTCCAAATCCTTGATTTCGCGCTCGTAGGACCGTTGGGGAGGGCGTCCACCGCAGTAGCATTCATTGGGCCCGGCTACCGTTATTTCGGAGATAAATTCGCAAACCAGCTCGATCAAATCGTCCTCCGAAGCGGCTCCTAGCGCATCGAGATCAGCAACAAGGTGCTTTTGCAGGGGAAACTGATAGTCGCCCTGTTGTAACGCGGCCTTGGCGGCTGCGAGCTTCTGGTGGATTTCTCTGTCGGAAGGACGCCTGAGAGAATGTGATGCCATCGATCATACGCTGCCATCATATGAGGGCAGCCGGTGTTAGCAAGCTCGTTTGGCCTTTTGCTAGGCCTGATCGTTGCGGAGCCGGCCGGCGAGGAGGCGGGCGGCCGCGGAGTCGGCTGCCCACTCTTCCATGCCGGCGGCGTTGCCGAGTCCCGCGAGCCATTCGAGGAGCGCGAGGAAGCGCTCGCGGTGCTGCCAGTAAACGCCGGGGCCATAAGTATCGCGTAAGTATTGGCGGCCGGGCTCGGGGTTGTTGTCGGCGGCCACGGTCTCGCGGATGGCGAAGAGAAGGTGGCGGAGCGACGACGACGCGAAGGGGTGCGGGGACCCGGCAGCAGCGCGCCCTCGGCGGGCGGGCATGGCACCGGGTGTGGGCGTGGCGCCGGTGGGCGCCGCCAGAAGTCCGGAATCGAAGCCGCTGGGGGTGAGCAGGGTAACGCCATTGGCCTTGTCGGCCTTGAGCATGGGCTTGATGTCGGTGACGCCGAAGCCACGCGCCAACTCCTCATACATACCTTTGCGGCGTTCGCCCCGGCTCTCGATTTCGAGCGCGCGGAGGTAGTAGCGCTCGGCGAGGGAGAGATCGCGCCAGACGGCGTCGAGGCCGCGCGGCACAAGGTAATCGCAGGCAATGCCGAGGGCGCGCTCGATGACCGCCTCGAAATCGCTCTTCCGGCCGCGCTCACGGACGGCGAAGACTTCGTGCTCCACCTCGCGGCCGTCGATGGTGGCGTAGTGGGTGAGCACTTTGAGCGCGGCGGCGTAGGCGGCGAGTTGGTAGTCGGCGTCGTTGAAGTTGGGTTCGCCGCCCTCGTCGAGGTCGCGCATGGAGTCGATCTGGCGGTGGACCTCGTCTTCGACCAAGGGGTAGATCTCGTCGAGGAAACCGGGCTGGCCAGCGCTGCGTTTGCGGAGGACGAGGCAGACGGTGCCTTGCACGTAGTTGCCCTTTTTGATGCCGACGGCGTCGGTCTCGGTGCTGATGGTCCAGGCGGCGGTGGCTTTGAGTCCGGCGGCCCAGAGGATCATGCCGAGGTCGGCCCAGACGGCCGGATCTTGGTGGGTGAACTGCACCATTTGCAGGCCGTTGTCCGGCATGTGGCGGGCAAGGTTTCTGTAGATGTCCACCATGGAGCGGCGGAAGTCGTCGCC
>CAYVDZ010001148.1:0-1919 GCA_964450575.1 uncultured Opitutus sp. | reverse complement strand
TTTCCGTCTCGTCCGCAGATTCTGGGAGTGAAGCCGCCGCGTTTTCCAAGTGCGGAATCGTGAGGGAAAAGACCGGGAGGAACGCTCATCTCCGCTGATCTCCGCTAATCTATCCCGCCCGGAATGAACCTCTGAGATCAGATTTCAGGGTTCCTCGCTGTTTCCGGTGAGCACAGAAGAATGAACAGACGATAACGGAGGAAACGAAGATCCCATCTTCCTGCCTCACACCTTCGTTTTCTTTGTTACTTTCTGTTCAATTCCGATGCGTACCTGCCTCGCGTTTATCCACTGAAACCAGCGAAGATCCAGAAAGGAATGTCGGCTTCACTCGCTAAAAATTCCCGGCCTGAGGAATCGATTCCAGCTGTTCATTCCACGCGATTCTCGATACGGACCTGTTCCGTTAGGAAACCTCTCCTGTCACTCTGACCTTCCCCCCGTCGATTATCCATGAAGCTCCCGTCTCCTTTTTCGTACCGGTCCTTCGCCTTGGCGCTCCTCGCGCTGGCGTGCGCGGCAGTTACTCACGCCGCCGCTCCCGCGGGATTCCGTGCCCTGTTCAACGGCAAGAATCTCGACGGTTGGGACGGTAACCCGGCGCTGTGGTCCGTCCAGGATGGATCGATCACCGGCGTGATCCAAGGCCCTGAAACCCTCGCCTATAATCAGTTTCTCATCTGGCGCGGGGGCGACGTCAAAAACTTCGAGCTGCGGGCCAAGGTGAAGCAGTCCGGCAACAACACCGGGATCCAATATCGCAGCCGCGAACTTCCCGCCAACGGTCCGTGGTCGATCGGCGGATACCAGTGCGACATTCACCCGATCGCGAAGAATAACGCCATGCTCTATGACGAGCGGGGCCGCGCCATCGTCGCGCAGAACGGCCAATCGGTTCTGGTTGAGCCGCAAGGGACCAAATGGCTGCTGGCCGAGCGCGAGCCGGTCGCGGCCGATGTCGCCGAGTGGAACGAGTACACCATCATCGCCCAGGGCAACCGGCTGATCCATAAACTCAACGGCAAGGTGACCGTCGAGATCACCGACTACGACGCCAAAGCCGGCGCGTCGAGCGGCCTGCTCGCCTTCCAAATTCACCGCGGTCCGGCGATGACGGTGCAGGTCAAAGATGTATTCCTGAAGGAACTGCCCGCCGGCGGAGCCATGACCTTCGCGGCGTCTTCCATTCCTGCCGGTGCCACGAAGATCGAAGCACCGGCGCCCTCTGCGGCCAAGAAGAAGGCCGGCAAGGCCCCCGCACCCGCCACACCAGCGCCGAAAGCCACCAAGGCCGCCAAGGCCGCTCAAACCCAGGTTGGACCCGCCATCGGCGAAAACAAGGCGACCCCGATCAACCGCATCAAAGTTCCCGCCGGTTTCAAAGTTGAACTGCTCTACTCCGTCCCTGGCGTCGAACAGGGCTCGTGGGTCAATCTGTGCGTGGACCCGAAAGGCCGCATTCTCGCCAGCGATCAATTCGGTGGCCTCTATCGTTTCACGCCGCCGGCTCCCGGAGCCGCGCTCACGCCCGCGATGGTCGAAAAGATGCCGGTCAATATTCGCGCGGTTAACGGAATGCTCTTCGCCTTCGGCGCCCTCTACGTCGGCGTCAACGATTACGCCAATGAGATCCCCTCCGGGCTGTATCGGCTGACCGACAGCGATGGCGACGACCAGCTCGACAAGGTCGAGTTGTTGCGCGCGATCGAAGCCCGCGGTGATCATGGCGTGCATGCCGTGCTCCTCACGCCGGACGGCAAGAGCCTATACCTGGTCACCGGTAACAGTGCGAAACTCACCGCGACCGTGCCCACGTCGCCGGTGCCTGCCATTTGGGGAGAAGACCATCTGCTGCCACGCATGCCCGATGGCCGCGGCTTCATGCGCGATGCCCTCGCACCCGGCGGCATCATCTATCG
>CAYVDZ010001147.1:0-1922 GCA_964450575.1 uncultured Opitutus sp. | reverse complement strand
GGCGCGATCCGAGCCAGGTGTTCCATCCCAACGCAGATCGGCCTGAAATCTTCCGTATGTGGAGAAAATCGGGAGCGGAGAAACTGGTATCCCAGGACCGGATGACACGCATCCCTTACGACGGGCGCGTTGTGACCTTCGAATTGCTCACGGGGCGCGAGACGGCAGGCGGTGGCGACTTTCGTGTCGCACTGGTCAGAAACCCGCAACAGGTGAAGTGGGGGCAGCGTAACTACGAATGGACGCTGACAATCGAGTCGGTGGACGGCGGACTGATCGCGTCCAGTGACGAGCAGATGTATCGTGCGCCAGCCGATGGGTATCAAGCGAGGCTTGTCATCCACATGCCAGCGGACGATCCGCAGTGGACAGACGACAAGAGCGTCGAGTTTTATCTGAAGAGCCAGGGTGGAAAGCACTACAGCAGAGTGAAGCTGAGCGTGATGGTTGGTTCGGAGAAACCGACAACAGGTTTGTCATTCCACGCCTTCATCAATCCCAGCGGTTCGCGGAATCTGGAATACGACCCGCTGCAAAACGTGGCCAAGCCGACCACGCCGAAGCCGGATGAACCAAAAATACGTCAGGTCTTGATTCGTGACTAACCGCAGCGCCGCCACCCCGAGAGCACCTTTTTCCATGAACACACTTTCCCTCAAGAATGCGACGGACTCGACTTCCGCGGCCGCGCCATATCGCTTTTGGCTCAATGACGACGATGACGAGAGGGTCTTGCGCACATGGACGACCGGAAGCACCTACACCGAGAACGAGCAGGACGATAAAGAAGTCACGAGTGAGGCGAATAAGGACTGCAACAACCTCGTGATCGATGGAGAGCGCGATTTGGAAGACTTGGCGCGATTGTGGATTTACACGGCGGGCCTGACTGACGCACTGAAGAATGGCAACCTGCGCCTTGGTCTGAAATGGACGGACGTGAGCAGCGGAAGTCCCGCCGTCCGGTTGTTCAAGGCAGTGGAAACGGACGGCGGCAACGCCTACTTATTCGCTTCAGCTACGGCCACGCTCCAGGTCGATCAGACCGCTGGCACAGGCGCGCACGGTTTGGCCGTGGGCAGTTTGATCGAGGGCACGAATCCGGTGGCTTTGCCGACAGCGTTGTTTGCCAACCTGAGCGAAAGTCAGCCTAAGACGTATCTGCTCTTCGAGGGCTGCCGGGCGGGCAAGGGCCAGCTCAAGCTCGTCATTTTAGACCAAAACGGCCAGCCCATCGGCGAAGGCCCGGGCGTGTGGTTGGAGCTGAAGCAGCCGCATGAATTTGTCGAACGCTACACCGCTGGCGACCAGTCGCTCGGGACAGTTGGGGCGCTGACGCATTACACACCATCCGCGACCTTCAGTGCGCCGACGACGGAGGACGAGAGGGATTACGTGCTCTACGTCCACGGCTACAACATGGAGGATCCGGAGAAACAGCGTTGGATCGAGACGGCGTTCAAGCGCCTGTATTTGCTCGGTTACAAAGGTCGCGTCGGCGGCTTCTCGTGGCCGTGCGCGTTTGGTTTGATCGATCAAATCCGCTTCGACGAAAGCGAGGAACGCGCGTGGCAGGCCGGCGTTCGCTTGCTGGAGCATTTGCAAAATCTCAAGAACGCGGGCTATCGGGTCCACGTCATCGCGCACAGCCAGGGCAATGTCGTCACCGGCGAGGCGCTGCGGTTGTGGCGGGCGGCGGGCAACGCGACGGCACTGGTCAGCACGTATATCGCCTCGCAGGCGGCAGTCGCGGCGCACAGCTACAATGCCGCCGCTCCCCTGATGCCGGATTACGAGCAGAGCACGCCGAACGTGTATGCGGTCTATTGGCGGGCCGGGGACTCGGCGCGCTTCCCGCAGACATGGCCCGCGACCAATCCGCCCTATTTTGCGAACTCGATCGTGCAGTCGGCAGCCGGACG
>CAYVDZ010001146.1:0-1923 GCA_964450575.1 uncultured Opitutus sp. | reverse complement strand
GCTCCCTGTGCCGCACCGATCGCGTCGCCAAGTACAACCAGTTGCTCCGCATCGAGGAAGAGTTGGGCGCCAGCGCCATTTACGGCGGCAAACTCAAGGGCCTGTAATCTTTCGCGAGACGAAACGCGGGGCGCGTCCCAGCGACGTCCTTACGTTCCTCTGCACTTCCTACCGGGCCTCCAGCCCGGTCTTTTTTATGGTTCGCCGGAACCCGCCACTCGCAGGAGCGCTCGCCATGGGAGCCGGACGATCCGCGAGAATCAGCTTTGCGCGTTTCCCCTTCGGCGCCCAGTCCCACTTTATCCGTCCCGAAGCCTCGACTCCCACCCCACCTGATCCACACTCAAGACCCGACCATGATCGTCCGCTTGCCCCGCCTTTTTCTTGCGCTGTCAATCGCGCTCGCCGGCACCGTTTTCGGCGCCGGGGAATCCGCCCAACCCACCGCGCGCGAAAGGATGAGGGCACGCCTCACGGAGGCGGCCAAAACAACCGCGCCCGCCAAACCCGCTACACTGGTCTCAACCACTCCCGCGAGTTCCCGTGGCACGCCTGCAACGAATACGACCACCGCGCCGAACGCAGCTGCTCCATCATCGGACACGAATCCAGCGAGCAGCACCGCTTCGACCGCTGCCGTCCCAGGCACTCCGAAATCCAGCTCCACGGCCCAGTCGAAATCATCCGCCACGACCAAGGCTAAAGCGAAACGAGGGACCGGCGGTGAGAACCCCACCCTGCTGCCTCAGGTCGAAGTCAAAAAGGGCCGCATTACGGTATTGGATCAGAAGCTCGCCCAGCAGGAGATGGACATCGCGCGCGAACGAAAAAACCTCAAGGTGTCCGAAGTGGATAGCGCTTTGAACGACTCCAGGATCGCACGCCCACTCAGCATCTTCGGCGGGGATTCCGCTCAGTTCCGCCAAGGCGTGGCAAGCGAGCGCGTCGAGTTGATGGAGGCTGAAAAGGACCTCATCGAAGCCATCGCTTTCGCAAAAACGAAAGAGGAAAAGGCCGGGCTGCAAAAGCAGTTGAACGAGCTCAAGGCGATGCGCCGCGAGCTCGATCGAAGCATGCGCTAACGTCGCAACGGCGCGACACGCTGCGCGGGAACTCCGTAATTTTCAGCGACGCAACGCGGGCCTCCGGGCCGGGGCGCCACCCAACTTAAGACCGCGTCTTGCCGTCGACCTCACTGTCATCGCTATCTTCGGTCGCGGCCTCGTGGTCGATCGCGTCCTCGTCCTCCGGATTCTCCAGGTAATCCAAGACGTCGCTCAAACTCGCGCTCAGTTCGTGGCGTGGACTATGCTTTAGCAGATAAGCCATCGCTCCCAGCCGCTGGGCATCGCGCACTGTCTGCAAAATATTCTGGGAAGTGACAATCACCACGGGCACCTCCGGCGCCTCCACCTGAAGTTGAGTGAGCACCTCAATCCCGCCCAACACCGGCAGATTAATTTCAAGGAGCACCAGACCGGGTCGGTGCTGGAGCGCGAGCGTCAACCCTTGTTGTCCATCGGTCGCCTCCCATTCCGTGACCACGTTCAACTCTCTCAGGATCTCGCTAAAATACGCACGGACATGCGCCTTGTCATCGATGATCAGAGCCGTGGTCGGTCGGGGCATACCGGTTGAATTGGCTGGTTCGTGCCCGTCGATCAAGCCTGAGTTTGCCGCTAACCTCGCGACGCCGATCTGTCCGCAAGGATTAACCCGGATATTTCATACTCTGATTTGTCATCGCGAGCCCAAGGAACGAGGGCGCGGCAATCCATGCCTGAGACTCCTTGAAGTGAACACCTGCCGCCACCGCGAGGGCAGCGACTGCCGCAAGCGGCCAACCTGCCAGCTTGAGGAAGAGTTTCATGGGCAAAAAATGGGATTTCCACCGCCGGTTCTGAAACACCTACTTTGCCCATT
>CAYVDZ010001145.1:0-1924 GCA_964450575.1 uncultured Opitutus sp. | reverse complement strand
CGCACCTTTATCGCCGAGCGGCACCATGAGGAAATCTCGCTCAATGAAGTCGCCCACGTGGTGAACATGAGTTCGTTTTACTTCTGCAAAAGCTTCAAGCGGGCAACCGGGATAACTTTCACGAACTACCTGGCGCGCGTCCGAATTGAGAAAGTGAAAAACCTGCTGCTGAATCCGCACAAACGCGTGAGCGAAGCGGCCTACGATGCGGGTTTTCAATCGCTATCCCAGTTCAATCGCGTCTTTCGCCGCATCGCCGGAGAAGCTCCCACGGCCTATCGCGAGCGGCTGCATGGAAAGCCAGCGCACTGAGACCGGCGGGGCCGTTATCGTATCGCCCGCGGCGGCAGTTGGAGAACGGATCTTCGCCTCGGACGATCAGCCGCCCGGTCCGGCGGATCGCCCGGCCGACTCGACTACACGCTGGGCTTCCGTCTGGCGCTTGCCGTGGACTGAGCGTAACCGCCGCCACTCACGACGTTGCCGGGAGAGGCGGGTTGGCGTTGATGTCGGAAACCGCGTGTGCTTCAGCACTGCGATCCCGGAACTGGCAAACTCCGCAAAACGCCTCGATCTCCTGCCGCGCAATTTCGTGAAAGACCAAGGTCAGTTCTTCGAGTGAAACGTCGCGCTCGAGCGGATCCAGCCCCGGACTTGCGGCCTGCGCCAGCACCAGCGCTTCCTGCAGCACTTGCTGCCCGGCCGCAAAATACCCCAGGAGCGGATTGCGACCGCACGGACATTCGGAACGGGCCGCCGCGAGATTGAGGCGTCGTCCGAGCCGTCGGCGCAGCAACGGATCCACTAACGCGCGGTCAATTTCGTCCAGCGTCCAGTCGAGGAGGTGTACCAAGGCATCCGGGTGCCCCAAAGGAGTGAGGGTCGGTTCAACGTGAAGCAACTCGGCCCATCGCATCCAAATCTGCGGACGGCGAAACCGTAACGCGTTTAAGAGCTCCTCTTGCATTATATCAAAGGATAGCCGAACCCCCGGCATCCGGCTCCGCGAATGTTGGCCATTCGTGCGCACCCATTGACGCGAAGTGCCGAGTCCGGTTCAGCCTCGGGGCGTGAGCGCTAACCGGGCTGGATCAAGCGCAGCAATCTTAGCCCGGGCTCTGCGTTTCCACCCAACGCACGGCATGGCTGATCAACGAGGTCGCATCCTTTAACTCAAGCTTCTCTTTAATATTGCCGCGATGGACATCGACGGTCTTGGGACTGAGGTGAAGCTGCACCGCGATGTCGCGGGTGCTCTTTCCCTGCCCGATCATTTGAAACACCTCAAACTCCCGATCGGTCAGCTTCTCGATCGGCGAGGTCGACCCGCGCGGGCGGCCGCCAGAAAGCCCCTCGAGAATGCGCGCAGACATCTTCGGGCTGACATATACTTCGCCGCGAAGCACCTGTCGAATCGCCGTGAGAAGATTTTCTCCCCCCGCCTCCTTCATAATATAGCCGCGAGCTCCTGCCCGCAATGCGCGTTCGGCGTAGACGGCTTCGTCGTGCATCGAGATGATCAATACAGACAACCGCGGCGCAGTCGCCAGAAGGTCCTTGATGAACTCGAGCCCGCTGCGGCCCGGCATCGTGAGATCAGTCAGCACCAGATCCGGTTTCGCCCGTGTGAGCTGGGCGAATGCCTCGCTGGGATTTCCCGCTTCGCCGCAAACCATCATGTCGGCCTGGCGGTCGATCAGCGCCCCCAAGCCCGCCCGCATGAAAGGATGATCATCAACGAGCAGGATGCGTTTGCGGGCCACGGTTTCCGGTGCAGCGGCTGGAGGCAACGCGCCGAGGGCGGGAGCTGGCTGGGACCGTTTCGGGCGGGGAGCATTCATGGAAACTTCAGGCGCACCCGGCGCTCACGGCTGCAGCGGCAGGGAACAACGGATCGTGACGCCTTCGCCGCGCTTCGAAAGGG
>CAYVDZ010001144.1:0-1925 GCA_964450575.1 uncultured Opitutus sp. | reverse complement strand
TGCCGGCGGCGTCGACGACGCTGAAGTGGGTCGTCTCGGCGGATTCGCGCGCGAGCTGCGCACTACGCGCGAGTTGAAAGTTGAAAGTTGAAAGTTGAGAGATTTTCACCGGGCCGAGGCCGGGTTCGACACGATCGCTCGGCGTGGCTTTTTCGGGGGAGAAGTCGCTCATGCGTTTCTTCAGGTAGTCGGGCGCGAGCAATTGTTCGACGGGGACGGTGACGAAGTCAGGGTCGCCCAGGTATTCGGCGCGGTCGCGAAAGGCGCGGCGCATCACCTCGGTGAAGAGGTGGTATTTCGCGGCCGAGTTGTAGCCCAGCTGCGCGATGTCGAATGGTTCGAGCATCCCGAACATCTGCAGGAGCGCGATGCCGCCGGAGCTCGGAGGCGGCATCGAGACGATCGCGTGTCCGCGATAGGTGCCGCGGAGCGGCGCGCGCTCGGTGGCGCGGTAGGCCCTGAGATCATCAACCGTGATCGTGCCTTTATTCTTCTTCATCGCGTCGGCGATTTTTTGCGCTGTCTCACCTTCGTAGAACTCGCGCGGGCCGGACTTTTGCAGGCGCGCGAAAGTGGCTGCGAGATCCGGCTGCTTCCAGACGTCGCCCGCTTTCCAAAAGGCGCCGCCGTTCAGGTAGATTTTTTTCGACTCGTCGAACTGGCCCAGCAGATCGGCATTCGCGCGGAAACTCGCCGCGGTGCCCTGCGACACGATGTGTCCGTTGGCCGCAAGGCGGCGCGCGGGTTCGCAGACATCGGACCACGTGAGTTTGCCGGAGCCGTATTTTTCAAGGGCGTGGGCGAAGCCGGCCACACTGCCCGGCACGCCGCTGGCGCGCCAGCCGACGGTCGAGGACTCGGGGCCTGCCATGACCTTGCCGTCCGGGCCGACGAACATGTCGCGCGTCGCGCTGGCCGGCGCTCGCTCGCGGTAGTCGATCGAGATCTGCCGGCCGCCGCCGGGTGCCGCGGCATCCGCCAGATGGATGATCATGAAGCCACCACCGCCGATGTTACCGGCAAATGGATACACCGTGGTCAGCGCGAGGCCGGTGGCGACGGCGGCATCGACGGCGTTGCCGCCGCGCTTGAGCATCTCGAGGCCGGCTTCGGACGCGAGTGCGTGCGCCGACGCGACCATGCCGCGTTCCGCTTCGACGGCGACGCGCTGGGCGCGGAGCGGCTTGGTAAGAATCAGGAAAACTGTGGTGGAAATCAGGAACCAGGTGCGAAAATGGAGAAGAGTGGCACGCATTCGCTGAGGTTGGATGGTTTGAAGTGGTAAGGCAAACGCCCGCATCGGGTGCAGCTGCAATTCGCGACGATGGTTGACGCTCGAAACCACCCGGGCTCCCCGCCTTAGTCCTGCGAAATGCGTCCCCAACAAAGAGCAGGAGTCTATATTATTTCAAAATCGGTTATTTTTGTCCTTGTAATATACACAACGCAGTGCCTTCTCTCCGTCACCCCCGACGCCGCAAGGCGTGTTCCCCCGCTCTTTTTCGCAGGCTGATGCGCTTCATCATCGGCCGCCCCTAGGAACTCTGCGCTCGTTCGACTGCGCGGCTCACCCGTGATCTCGGTGTGGGTTGGCACGTTATAGCGAGCTTGGGTTTGTCCGTGTCCTCGCCGAATCAACATGAATGAAGCCATCTTCCGAACCGATGCAGTGAGCCCGTGGCGGGCCGGGCTCCTGCGTGTCTGCTATGCAGTCGTCCTCTTCTGCACCGTCCTCACCGTCGAATCGTCGGCGGCCTTGATTCCCGGCCATTGGGAGCCGGTCTGGGTGCCGGAGCACACGGAACCGGCGTGGGTCGACGGCTATTGGCGCGACTATGAGGTCGCGGGCCATTCCGAGCCGCAGTGGGTGGCAGGCCATTGGGATACATAGACTGTGGCAGGCCATTGGGACAATCAATGGGTCG
>CAYVDZ010001143.1:0-1928 GCA_964450575.1 uncultured Opitutus sp. | reverse complement strand
AAAATTATAACCTGCTGACAATCAGCATAGCCGGTCTGCTTGGATTTGCGGCTAAAAAATCTTTCTTCCACGCCCAATTGCCGAGGTCTCAGAGCGAAAAATTTAACTTCACGTTGAACGGCACGAACGAAATGCGCCAGAAACAGATCCTTGGTGAATACGCGCTGAGTTGATGGACGAGATCGAAGATTGGTATTGCAAGCGGAGCACCGCGACGAAAGAGAAGCAGGATCGGGTGCTCGCCGCGGCGGCGTTCCTTCACCACGCAAGCATCGCGGATGACATCGAACAGTTTCTTCACCTTTTTATCGTCGTCGACGCATTGTTCGGTGAGCGCTTCAAGGTGCGCGAGAAAATCATCGAAGGGACCAAGTAGGTGTTTCCCGGCGATGTCGCGTGGGAGCAGCGCGTCAACTTGCTGATGGATCTGCGCTCCGAGGTGGTCCACGGCGTGGTCAGCGAACCCACGGCCCGTGGGTTTCCGTCCGCGCCGCTCGCCTGTATCCTTGTCTTCCACCGGTGCTGGCGCACGCTGACCAATAGCCATCGATCATGAGCGATAAACTGAATGTCTTCGTCAGCTCCGTGCAGAAGGAACTCGAGGACGAGCGCGTAATCGTCCAGAATCTTTTGGGCACGGATGCGTTTCTGACGGCGCATTGTGCTCCGGTTCTCTACGAGTTCGAGCCGGCGTCGCCGGAACTGGCGTTGGCCGGCTGCCTGAAGTCCCTCGATGGCTGCCAGGTTTATTTGCTCATCGTGGCCGCCCAATACGGCACCGTGGTGGGCGGCGTTTCCATCACCCAGGCGGAATACCGGCGGGCTAAAGAAAAGAAGCTGCCGGTCCTGGCGTTCATCAAGGGCGACCGCAAGGCGCCGCGCGAGGCGGGCACGGAGGCGCTGCTCCGGGAACTCGACGACGACGGCCCGAAATACAAGCGGTTCGGCAACGTCATCGAACTCCAACGGGAGGTGCGCGCCGCCTTGGTCAAGTTGCTGAAGGACCAGTTTGGCCTCGTGCCTTCCAGCGATGAAAACGAGATCGCGGCGCAGACCATCGAGGCGACGTCGCCGTTTGAGTCGCAGCCGCTGACCCGGTTGCGGTGGGCCGACCTCGACCACGCGGTGGGCCGGCGGTTGATCGCGGCGGCGGAAGGCCGGGCGGCGGATCGGCTGTCGAAGGACGACCTCCTCGCGGGTGCGACGGTGCGCGGCCTGGTCTGGCACGATGCGCCGGCGAGGGAGCACTACGCCACGGCGGCGGGGATCGTGCTGCTGGCGAAGGACTCTTCGGCGGTTTTTCCGCAGTGCCGGATTCTGGCGGACGCGTATCGCGGCGCGGAGCCGGACGGCGCCCCGCACGACCACGAGGACGTCCGGGGGCCGATGCCGGCGGCGATCGACCGGGCCGTCGCCTTCATCGACCGGAACACCCGCCATCCGATGCGCATCGTGGGGCTCAACCGGATTCGCGTGGACGAGTATCCCGTCGAGGCGTTGCGGGAAGCGTTGGTCAACGCCGTGGCGCATCGCCAATACGAGGATGGCGGGAGGAAAATCATGCTCGAAGTGTTTGCCGACCGGGTGGTCGTTTCGAGTCCGGGGCTGCCGCCGTCGCCGCTCACCTTGCCGAATCTGCGGAGGGGTAAATACCGGCCGTGCTCGCGGAATCCGGTGTTGGCGCAGTGCCTGTCGTATTTCCATCGCATCGAGGAGCGCGGGAGCGGCTTTCGCAGGATGCGGGACCAGATGCTCGATCACGGTTTGGAGCCTCCGTTGCTGGGCACGGACACGGGGTATTTTCAGGTCACGTTTCCGGGACCGGGTGAAAATCTGGAGCGCATCCGCGTGCCGGAAACCCGGCTCGCCATCACCCGGGCGCTGGCGGCGCGGCTCAACGAGCGGCAGAAGAAAATCATGGCGCAGAC
>CAYVDZ010001142.1:0-1930 GCA_964450575.1 uncultured Opitutus sp. | reverse complement strand
GAATGCCCTTCGGAATGCGTCCGCCCATCTTGGTGAACTTCTTGGGATCCTTGAGAAACTCGACGACCTCCGATACCTCTTCCTTTGCCTCATCACAACCCGCGACATCGGCAAACGTGATTTTGTCCCGGTCCCGCGTGAGCAACTTAGCCCGGCTCTTGCCGAAACTGAGGGCACCTCGACCTGCCTGGCGAAGTTGACGCACGAACAGAAAATACAAGAGACCGATAATGATCACGAATGGGATCACCTGCGCCGCGATCGAGGTCAGCAGTGTCTGAGTCGGCTGCTCGACAAAAAGCTTAGACTCCTGCAGCCGCATCATATTCGCGTCAGTGAGGCGACCTGCCGCCCGAAACGGTTTGAAGGGCGTATTCACGTCCTTCCGACTCTCACCCAAAACGGTCGCCCAATCCCGCGCTCCCCCACTCGGGTCCGGTCGAATCACACTACCGGGTTTGATGTTACCCGCGTCGGAACGTTCCACGACGTCTTGGATCGTGAGCATCTCCGGAGTCGTGCTCATGCTCGGCGTGTAATAGAGCAGAGCCAGGACCGCGCCTACCAGCGCCAACCAGAAGATCAGCATCTTCGGTTGAAAGCGGTCCGGCGGCAGGTTCTTCAACGGGCGGCGGTTCTTTTTGAGATCAGGTTCAGGCATTTACTTTTTGGACTGAGGGCGAAACGTGGATGTTCTGATGGCATAAGTCAATTGATGCCCCGCTTGAAATTGCCAGACGACTGACGACCCTTTCGCTCAAATCGCATGCGATCGGCACAAATGACTGCGAAACCGTCGCGGCCCAACGACTGCCGGGTCGGTTTTGCTGCCATCACCGCACTCAGCAGACTCTCGAACCCCTGGCTCGAAATGCGGCCGGCGCGCGGCTCTGCCAACAGCCAGCGATGGAGCGCCCGTCGGACCAAGGCCCGAGGCTTTCCCGCAATCGTTCCAAGTTCAAGGTCCCCCGCCGGGGTGAGCGGTCGCAACTCATCCAGCCATGACTCCAGTGCCTGATCATCCTCTTCTAAAAGCATCCGCGATCGCGCCGCTCCAGCGAGCGCATCACGTTGCGCCGCCTCCGTCCAAGCCGGCACGACATCGCGGCGAATCCGGTTGCGGAAAAAAACTCCCAACTCATTCGAGGAGTCCTCGCGCCACCGAATCCCCGCCGAGCGCAACGCCGTCAGCAGTTCGACTTTCTTCAACGAGAGGAGCGGCCGAACATGAACCCGGCCGCGGGAGATCCGGTGGACTGGACGGGGCGCCGACAATCCCGAGGACCCACTGCCGCGGGCCAGCCGCATGAGCATCGTTTCCGCGATGTCGTCCTGCTGATGACCGAGCCACACAATGCGCGCGTGTTCTGCAAAGAAGGCCATCCGCACCGCGCGCGCCTCCGCCTCGCTGGCATCGGGGTGCTTTCCCGGCCATTTCCCTTCCAGCAAGGGCACGTCCAGTCCGGCGCAAACGGTCCGACAAAACCGTGCATCCGCTCGCGACTCCGCGCCGCGCAGCCGGTGATCAAAATGCAGCACCCGCAGCAGTCGGCGTCGTTTCGGCCAGTGCGCCCAGACGAGAAGCAACAAGGCAAGCGAGTCCGCTCCGCCGGAAAACCCGCAGCCCCATGGTGTCCGAGAGGACGCCGCTTCCGTCCAAGCGACGACAGCGGGATGCAGCTGCGACACCGGAATCAATTCCGCCAGCTGTTCAGCCGCCGCCTGCCATCGCGTGGTCTTCTTGGGTTTTGGCGAAGTCACGTCTTTCTCTCCAGAAGCTGATTTAACCTTTAAATGCAGTTGGATCCACAGATTTCACAGATGGACACAGATTACCAAGGCATTCTGCATTTCGGGCACTTCACCTTGCGGGTAAATGGCAGTCAGGTGCTCCTTGATCTGCAATTCTCTGTATCCGTGCCATCGGTGT
>CAYVDZ010001141.1:0-1931 GCA_964450575.1 uncultured Opitutus sp. | reverse complement strand
CGCCGCGACAGCTCGACGATCACTCCGCAGGTCTTCGCGCTCTTCAACGGCGCCGCGAGCCACGCGCGCGCCCTCGCCCTCGCCGCCCGCGCCGCGAAGGAGACGACGACCGACGCCGACGCGATCGCACGCTGCTTCGCCCTCGCGCTCGGGCGTCCGCCCACCACCGCCGAGCTGGAAAAATGCCTCGCCCACTGGCGCGACATCGCGCGCTTGATCGCGCATACTTCACCCGCGCCCGCCGCCCGTCCGCCGCTCGAGCTGCGGCGCGACGCGGTCGAGGAAAACACCGGCGAGAAATTCTCCTTTCAGGAAAAGCTCCACGCCGCCGCCGACTTCGTCCCCGATCTGGCGCCCGCCGATGTTACGCTGCGCGTCCGCGCCCTCGCCGACGTGTGCCTCACGCTCTTCAACACGAACGAGTTTTCGTATGTGGACTGAATTCCCCGAACTATCCACTGCCGTGGCCTGAAGAATCTTCTTACCAACAAAATCTTCCTCCCCCAAATTCCGAACCGTTGAGGTAGGAAAATTCTATTGGTAGGAAGATTATCCAAGTCATCGATCCATCGAGCCCAGCTTCCTGCCCCATGCCGATTGAGCTGCCATTCCCTTTGCCTCGGCTTTCCACCGATGAGTTCAAGCCGCTCGATCATCAGGTGATGGCGCACGTTTTCGCCGCCCACCGCGACCTCGGCCGGCTTTGCGATGAAACCGTCTATCAGGCCGACCTTGCCGAGCGTCTCACCGCCGCCGGCCTTGGCCCGGTGCAGCGCGAGTTTCCCCTCACCGCTTCTTTTCGTGGTTTCGTTCACACCTACTTCGCTGATCTCATCGTCGCGGGCCGTGGCCTCTACGAGCTGAAGACTGAGCAGGCCCTCGCTCCGGCGCACGAAGCGCAGTTGCTCAACTACCTGCTCCTCGCCAACGCCGCGCGCGGCAAGCTCGTCAATTTCCGCCCATCGTCGGTCGAGTCGCGCTTCGTTAACGCCCCGCTCGACAGCGCGGAGCGCAACCGCTTCACCGTCCATTCCGACGGCCACGATCCATTCTTCACGCTCGTCGCCGAACTCGTGGCAGACTGGGGCACCGGTCTTGAGACCGCGCTTTACACTCGCGCACTCACCCACTTGTGCGGTGGCGAGGCCGAAGTCATCCGCCTGCTCCCCATGAGCCGCGGCCCCGCGCAACTCGGCAACCAGCGTTTCCACCTCGCCGCAAGCGACACTGCATTCGTCCTCACGGCTCGACCCACCATCGACGCCACGCACCGCACCCATCTCCAGCGCCTGCTCCGTGCGAGCCCGCTCACCCGCTTGCTCTGGTGCAATCTGGCCCTCCACGACCTCACCTTCACCACAGTCATCCGAAGTCACACGTTCTGAAATTTTCCTACCAACAAAATCTTCCTACCTCAAATTCCGAACCGTGAAGGCAGGAAAACCCTATTGGTAGAAAGATTTCCCTAATCCAAAATAATTTTTCCTGCATGAGCACGCCCTACTTCCCCTGCGCCGGCGCCCGAGCCCTCCACGCGCCGACGCGCCGCGACTTTATCTACAGCCTTGGCGCCAGCCTCGGCAGCGTCGCATTCACGTCGCTGCTCGCGTCATCGGCCTCCGGCGCCGGGAAGGCGAATCCCCTCGCGCCGCGCCCGCCGCACTTCCCGGCCAAGGCGAAGAACTGTATCTTTCTCATGATGGAGGGCGGCCCGTCGCACCTCGACACCTTCGATCCCAAGCCGACGCTCTCGCGCCTCCACCTCCAGGAATTCACGCGCGAGGGAAAGCAAAAATCCGCGATGGAGAGCGGCAAGCGCTACTACGTGCAGAGCCCGTTCCAGTTTCGCAAGGCCGGCCGGAGCGGCGCCGACATGGCGACCAACTGGGAGCATCTCGCCAAGGTCGCGGACGATCTCTGTTTCTACCGCG
>CAYVDZ010001140.1:0-1931 GCA_964450575.1 uncultured Opitutus sp. | reverse complement strand
TCCATAGGCTTTCTTGTTTACTCCCGCTCAAGGCGGAAGCTAGCACTTTTACGCGACATGAACGGGAGACTCATCGCCGTGGGTGACATTCACGGCTGCCATCAGGAATTTGCCGACATGTTGGCGCGCCTCGCCATGGACCGGAACGACCGGCTGGTTCTCCTCGGTGACCTCGTCAATCGCGGACCTGACAGTGGCAAAGTGATTGATCTCGCACTGGAGAACCGCGCCCTCTCGCTGCTCGGGAACCATGAGTTGCGACTGCTGAAATTCCGACGCAGTGGCGACAGGAAGGTGCTGAAAGACGGAGATTTGGACACGCTGGCCACCCTCCGCAGTGAACACTGGGCGTATCTCGAAGCGATGCCGTTGCGCTTTGAAGAGCCCGAGTTGAACACCGTCCTAGTCCACGGCGGATTCCTGCCGAACGAAGCTTGGGAAAAGCAAACCGCCGATGTGGTCACGCGGATCCAAGTCGTTGATCGCGACGGCAAACCCGCCAAACGGGCCGACGCTCCGGACGCGCCTGCCTGGGCGGATCTGTGGACGGGTCCGCCCTTCGTCGTTTACGGCCACACCCCGCGGCCCGAAGTGTACAAACGCAAGTGGTCCCTCGGAATCGACACCGGCTGCGTCCAAGGCGGGCATCTTACCGCTTACGAGCTCACAGAAAAACGTTTCTATCAGGTCAAAGCCCGCCAACGTTACTGGTCATAAACCGCTCGCGGGCGTCCGCCCGACTTTCGGATAATTTCTCCCATGGCCGCGACTCCTGACTCCATCCCCGATGACACGCTTCTGCTCTGCGTGGACATGCAATCGGCGTTTCTCCAAGTCATCCCGAATTCAGAGCGTCTGCACCGCCGCTGTGCCTTCGCGATCGCCGCGGCCACCGGAATCGGCGTGCCCGTGGCGTTTACCGAGCAGGTCCCCGAGAAACTCGGGGGCACGCTGCCCGAACTGTTGCAACTCGCCCCGCAGGCGAGCGTCTGGGGAAAAAAAGCGTTCTCAGCGCTGGGTGACGAAGGGATTCGCGATGCAATTCTACGCCAACGGGAAGTGCACCACCTTCTCCTCTGCGGAATTGAAACTCCGATCTGCGTTTACCAGACCGCGATCGGGGCGTTGTCCGAAGATCTTCAAGTGACGGTGCTGAGTGACGCGATTGGCGCGCGACGCGACGAGGATGCCCGTGCCTGCCTCGACGCCCTTGCTCGCGCCGGCGCGCACATTCTTCCGGCGGAGACGGTGTTTTACGCCCTGCTGCGGGACGTCAGCCATCCCTTTTTTCGGGGCTACACGCAGCTGGTTAAATCCGCTTCGTGATGGCAGAGCTTGTCGGCCGCGTCGCAGCCCCGCAACGTGGCTCATCCCGCAACCCAGCCATGTCCGACGAATCCAAGCTTCTCAGCGTCCGTGAACTAAAGTGCTATGATGCCGGCGACCACGGGCGCGCCTTTGCCAGTGTCCTCGTGGTCAAGAAACTCGCATCGAAGACCGCAGCCAACGGGAACTCGTTTTATAGCATCGAACTCGGCGATCGCTCCGGGTCCTTCTCCTGCACCGTGTTCAACGACAGCCCGGTGTGGGAAACGTTGAAAACCGCGGGCGAGGGAGCCGTGGTGCGGATTGACGGTAAAGTGGAATTTTATCAGGGCCGTTTCTCTCCTCGTCTGGTCAAGGCCGTCGCACTTGCCGATGACGAACTCGGTGCACCTGGTTTGATCGAGAACCTGGTCGAGACGGCCCCCGAAGATCACAACGACCTCTGGCAGGAACTGCAGGCCTTCATCGATAGCATCGCCCATGACGAGCTGCGCATGACGGTGCGCGGCGTGTTTGAGGAGATCGGGGAAACGTTTCGGTGGTCGCCCGCCGCGGTTGCCATGCATCACGCGTATCGGCACGGCCTGCTTGAACATACCATTCAC
>CAYVDZ010001139.1:1201-1936 GCA_964450575.1 uncultured Opitutus sp. | reverse complement strand
TTGTTACAGGCGCGGGGCATAGAAGACAGCTCGGTGAAGTCTGAGCTCACGCAGCTTTCGAATCAGCTCAAGGCGGCACAGGCGGACCTCGAACGGGCGCGAACCGAACAGGGCCAGCTGGTCTTAACGCTCGAGTCCCGGACGCGTGAACTCGAGGCCGTGCGAAGCACGATGGGTGGGGCCGAACAAAGGCAGGAAACGCTTCGCATCCAAGTGGACGAAATCAGCCAGCGTCTGGCGGCCACTGAGGGTCGCATGGCAGAAGCGAGGCAGGATGCCGAAACGGCGCGGGCGGAGGCGAGCAAAGCCATGGCTGATTTGGCCAGCCTGCAAACGAAGTATGCGGAGGCGAGCCGACAGGCGGAGAGCGTGAAGGAGCTGGCCGCTGCCAACGAGAGCCTTACGGCCACGAGCGCACAGCTCGGTGCGCGCGTGCGCGACGTGACGAACGAGCTGGCGTCGGCTCGTGCCGAACAAGCACGACTGGTCAAAGCCGGTGACTCAAACCAGCTGCGGAGCGAGCTGAGTGAAACCAAGGCGCGTCTGAGCGAGGCTCAACAGAGCGCGCAACAGCAAGGCGCCGCGGTGTCGGAGATCGCGGCGGCGAATGAAAAGCTCTCGGCGGAAGTGAACGCGTTGCAGGGCCAGCTCGCGAATGTTCGGACGGAAAACACGCGATTGGCGCAAGGCGACGCCGCGCGGCAGGCGGCTGAGCAACGTGCCGCGAGTCTGGGG
>CAYVDZ010001139.1:0-1191 GCA_964450575.1 uncultured Opitutus sp. | reverse complement strand
CCGCGCCGCCCATGCGGCCGCGCAGCTCACCGGCACGCAACGCGAACTGGCGGCTTCCCGGGAGGAAATAGTCCGGCTCACCACCACCGTTCAGGCGATCGATCGGGATCGCGGCGCGCGCATCACCCAGTTGCAGCAGGAGAATGTCGCGATCGCAGCGCGGCTTCGGCAGGCGCAAGGCACGCTCGACCAAATCGCGGCGGTGGCACGCTTGGTGAATCCGGGTGCGGGCACCGCGGTTTCGCCCGTCCCGGGTGCGGCGTTACCTTTGTCGGGGCCGTCGGCAACGGCGGTGCCTTCTTCGTCTGCTGGACCTGCCAGCGCGCCGGTGGTCCCCGCGGCGCGGCTCCACGTCGTGGCAGAGGGGGATTCGCTGACGCGAATCAGTGTGCGCTATTATGGGACCACCAATCGGTGGCAGGAAATCTATGAAGCGAATCGCGAGACGCTACGCGGAGAAAATACGCTGCGGCCCGGCCAGCGATTACGGATTCCGTAAGGGTGATGCAGAATCGCGCTCGTGAAAAGGAGCATGAAACAGCGTTCAGGCCGGCGCGCCATCCAGCAGAGCCAAACGCCCAGCCTGGCCTAAATTCAGCAGTTTCTTTTTAACCACAGATTACACCGATGAGTACGGATAGAGAGAATTGCAGATCAATGAGCACCTTACTACCGTTAACCCGCAAGGTGAAGTGCTCGAAATGCAGAACGAGCCCGAGGATCCTTACGCGAGCGCAGGCTTACGTTCGATGAATTACGCGGCGACCGCTTTTCGGGCGGCTTGAGCGCCCGGTTTCGCGGTCTCGGCTAGATTGACGAAGAACGAATCGCGGCGCTCACGGGCAACCGCAACGTCCTTGGTTCCGAGCGAGCGCCGGATGCGCTCCTTGGTGAACGGAGTGGGGTGGATCGTGTAATGCAGGAACCACGTCCCGTGGTTGTTCCACAAGTGGTGGTTCGGGTTTTCTGCGCGGACGCGGATGCCAGGGAGGGGAGGGAATGCGGTCATGAGGCGGGATTTTTCTTTGTGGGAGGATCGCGCGTCAGGGCTTGAAAACAAAAAACCGACCTGGGCATCAGGTCGGTCTCGTCTTCGGGAGCGTTCTTGGTTCGAAACTCAGGTGAGCTTCGCACATCCGGGGTTTCCCCCGATCCACCGTGGCCGCTCCCGGCCCGGTTGGCGGAGTCGAC